>CADBSZ010000094.1 GCA_902797525.1 uncultured Ruminococcus sp.
TATGAAGCCAAGGCGGAGAACATTCCGCTCGACATTGTCTATGAGGACAGTGAATTGCTTGTTGTCAACAAGCCGAAGGGCATGGTGGTTCATCCCGCCGCAGGCAATTATGAGGGAACACTTGTCAACGCGCTGCTCTATCACTGCGGCGACAGCTTATCGGGCATTAACGGCGTTATGCGCCCGGGAATTGTCCACCGCATTGACAAAGACACCAGCGGTCTGCTGATTGTTGCCAAAAACGACCGTTCGCATGCTAGCCTTGCGGAGCAAATAAAGGAACATTCCTTCACACGCGCATATCAGGCGGTAGTGTTTGGTTCTCTTAAAGACGATGAGGGAGTGGTCAACGCACCCATCGGCAGACACCCGGTTGAGCGCAAAAAGATGTGCGTTACCGAAAAAAACAGCAAAAACGCCGTCACGCATTATCAGGTACTCGCGCGGTATAAGGGCTATACCCATATTCGCTGTGTGCTCGAAACCGGCCGCACGCATCAAATCCGCGTTCACATGGCATATTTAGGTCATCCCGTGGCAGGCGATCCTGTATACGGCGTCAAAAATGAAAAGGTTGGCTTTAGCGGACAGTGCCTTCACGCAGGCAAAATCGGTTTCGTTCATCCTACAACAGGTCAATACATGGAATTTACCGCGCCGTTGCCGGATTATTTTCAGTCGTTTTTAACCAAATTGAAAAATATCACCAAATAATTCGCGGTTTTTAAAAAAAAGACTTGAATTATAATTCCTTTTATGATATTATATTTAAGTGTTTGAGACCGTCGTTACTCGCGACGCGATTCACAATACGGCTTTTGCCGTCAATATGAAGCTGATAGTCCGCTGCCAAAGGGTATGAATATCGGGTAAAATTAGGAGGATAAAAATGGACGCATTAAAAACCATCGCTGCTGGCTCAGTCAAAGAGACGACTCCTGAGTTTAGCATCGGCGATACCGTCAAGGTATCGGTAAACATTCGCGAAGGCGAAAGAGAGAGAATTCAGATGTTCGAGGGCACTGTTATCGCAAAAAGAGGCAGTGGCGTAGCTGAGACCTTCACTGTAAGACGTGTTGCTTACGGCGTAGGTGTTGAAAGAGTATTTCCGCTTCATTCCCCCAACGTAAAGGACATCAAGGTTGTTCGTTACGGTAAGGTCCGCAGAAGCAAGCTCTACTATCTGCGTGACAGAGTTGGTAAGGCAGCTAAGGTTAAAGAGCAGATTCGTAAGTAATTCTCGAATAATCTGAAAGGGAACTGCTTAAGTTCCCTTTTTTACTACAATTCGTTATCCTATCGTGAAAGCAGGTGACAATTTTGAGTAAAGAAAAATCGAACATTTCCGCAGAGGAGCTTGAAAAAGATTTTTCCGATGTTGACCTTGCGCTGGACGATAGCCCCGAGCTGTATGAACAGGAGGAGCAATCCAGAGCGAGCAAGCTCAGAGAGAACTTTCAGGAGGAGTTTAAGGCAGTTTTTGAGGACAAACCCGAAGCCCCATCAAAAGAGAAAAAGCAGGTTGCGATTCTCGATTCCGAGGGCTTTGCCGCAGGCGTTTTTGACTGGATTCGCTGTGTTATTCTCGCCGTAGCGGTTGTTGTGGTCTGCCTGACCTTTGTGTTCCGTTTGGTTGAAGTTGACGGAGCGTCGATGAATGACACGCTTGCCAGCCACGATAAGGTAATTGTAACCAATTTGTTCTATCAGCCGCACAACAACGACATCGTAGTCATTTCCCACGGCAGTCACTACGCAAAGCCTATTATCAAGCGCGTAATCGCCATTGAGGGACAAACCGTAAAGCTGGATTATGAAAACGATAAAATCTATGTTGACGGCGTTGAAATGTCCGAGCCTTATATCAAGGGCTCAACCTTCTCAGGCAATTACGGCGACAATCAGGTTCCGGAGGTTATTCCCGAAGGAAAGATTTTTGTCATGGGCGATAACCGTCAGGTTTCCCTTGACAGCCGAAGCACAGAGATTGGTTTGATTGACGTGGACAGTGTCATCGGTAAAGCGCAGTTTGTTGTGTTCCCGTTTGACCATCTCGGTTACGTATATAATTAATTCAACCTGCAAAGCTTGTTTCTGTTATTCAACGGAAATGAGCTTTCTTTTATAAAGAGGAATTACTATGAGTGAAATGCAAACAATTCAATGGTTTCCCGGTCATATGACCAAAACCAAACGGCAAATTCAAGCGAGCTTAAAGCTCGTTGACGCAGTTGCGGAAATAATTGACGCGCGCATTCCCGTCAGCAGCCGCAACCCTGATTTGAACCATTTAATTCAAAACAAACCGCGCGTTATATTAATGAACAAATGCGACATGGCCAATCAAACTGCTACCAAAATGTGGATTGATTACTATGCCAAGCAGGGTATTACCGCCATCGCCGTCGACTGCAAAAGCGGCAGAAACCTCAACAAATTTCCGGCAGTTGTTGATGCAGTCATGAAGAAAAAAATCGACCGGCTCAAAGCAAAGGGAATGAAGAACCCAACCATGCGCATAATGATTGTCGGCATTCCGAACGTCGGAAAATCCTCATTCATCAACAAAATTGCCAAGCAAAACCGCGCAAAGGTGGAGGACCGTCCGGGCGTTACGCGCGGCAACCAGTGGTTTACTATCAGCAAAAACTTGGAAATGCTTGACACTCCGGGCGTGCTGTGGCCGAAGTTTGACGACAAAGTTGTCGGCGAACATCTTGCCTTTACCGGAGCCGTTAAGGATCAGGTAATCGATATTGAGCTTTTGGCGGTTCGTCTGCTGGACTTTCTAAAGAAACTCAAGCCGGCCGAGTTTATCGAGCGTTTTAAGCTGACAGATTTGGATTTGGAAAACACCGACTCCTATGATTTGCTGCAGCTGATAGGCAAAAAGCGCGGTATGCTTATCTCCGGCGGTGAAATTGACACCGAACGCGCGGCGATTATGCTGCTCGATGAGTTCCGCGCCGCAAAGCTTGGCAGAGTCACTGTAGAAATGCCGAACGGAGCGTTAAAATGAATTGGTTAGAATTTGAAAATGAAGCAATTTCCAAGGGTTACCGCCACATATGCGGCGTTGACGAAGCCGGCCGCGGCCCGTTGGCAGGTCCTGTGTGTGCTGCCGCTGTGATTTTGCCCGAGGGTAAAATCATCGAGGGCGTCAACGACTCCAAAAAGCTTTCAGAGAAGAAGCGAGAGGCGCTGTTTGATGTCATAAAAACAGAGGCGGTATCATATTCTATAGCGTACGCAACCGTAGATGAAATTGAGGAAATGAACATTCTCAACGCTACGATGCTCGCCATGAGGCGCGCAGTCGAGGGCCTTTCCGTCAAGGCGGATTACGCCATGATTGACGGCAACCGCCTGCCCGAATTATCCATCGACCGTGAATTTGTCATAAAGGGCGACGCCCGGTCCATGTCCATTGCCTGCGCGTCTATTTTGGCAAAGGTGTCAAGGGACAGGCTGTTGTATCAATATGCTGAGGAATATCCGCAATATCACTTTGAAAAGCATAAGGGTTACGGCACTAAGCTGCACAAGGAAGCGCTGCTCGAATACGGGCCTTGTCCGTACCACCGTTTAAGTTTTGTCAAGACGTTTTTAAAAAAATGAGTCTTTTTTCCAAAAAACAAACCGGCGACGCAGGGGAGAACTACTGCGTTAAATATTTAAAAAAACACGGCTATAAAATCATCTGCCGCAATTATCGCAAGCCCTACGGTGAAATTGATGTTATCGCCTTCAAAGGCGGCGTTCTGTCTTTTGTTGAGGTTAAAACACGTCACAGCGCTTCGTTAACCCAGCCGTACGAGGCCGTTGACTATAAAAAACAACAGCGCTTGATTAAAGCCGCACAGGCTTATTTAGCGGAACATGACGTTCAAAGCTATTGCCGTTTTGATGTATGCGAAGTGATTACCGACAAGGATACGCTCAAGCTCATTAACATCAACTACATCGAAAATGCTTTTGAATTGAGGTCATAATATGCGCGTCGTTGATTTACACTGCGATACTTTATTCAAGTCCGTTATACAAAACCTGCCCTTGGATGATGATTCGCACGAGGTTCAGCTTGACACCTCTCCCGGTTCCCGAAAGCTCCAATGCTACGCTATCTGGCTGCCTGACGATTTTTCGGGAGAGCAGGCGGAGCTCACCGTGTTTCAGGCGGCTGAAAAACTAAAAAATGAATGCCGCCGATTGGATATTCATTTGCTCAGCATAGGGGAGAACCCCAAAAACGCATTTGAGAATTTTTCCAACAGCGCCTATCTTACCATTGAGAACGGCTTGGCATTAAACGGAAATATTGAAAATATCAGCCGCTTTGCTTACCTCGGCGTGCGTATGATGACGCTTACATGGAATGCGCACAACGCGATTGGTGACGGCGCAGACGTCGTCAACGCAAATGGTTTGACCGCTTTCGGAAGGGTAGTTTTGCCTGAATTGGATCGAAACGGAATCATCGTCGATATTTCACACGCGAGCGAGAAGCTTTTTTATGATGTTTTAGAACACACATCCCTGCCGTTTGTCGCTTCTCATTCCAATGCGTTTTCGGTTACAAAGCATCGTAGAAATCTCAAAGACGAACAAATCAAATACATCATCGAGCGAAAGGGCTTGTTCGGCTTAAACTTTCATAACGCGTTTCTCAACGCCGATCCCGAGCAGGCGTGTGTTGATGATATTCTACGTCACGCAGAGCATTTTTTGTCGCTCGGCGGCGAAGATTGCCTATGCTTTGGCAGTGACTTTGACGGAGGCACTTTACCTCACGATATTCAAAACAGCCGTATATATGACAAATTATACGAAGGATTTTTGCAACTTCATTATAAAGAAACGCTGATTCACAAGATTTTTTTCGAAAACACGCTGAATTTCTTTGAAAACTTTGACAATCAGCGAAGAATAGTGTAAAATAAATAGTTGTTTTATATTATTAAAATAGTAATGCAAGCACTATTTGAAAGGAAGATTTGTATGTTATACAACAGCACACAAAATGCGTCGGAAGTCGTATCTGCCGCACAGGCAATTGCGCAGGGTATTTCCAAGGACGGAGGACTGTTTGTTCCGCAGGAATTCCCCAAATATGACGAAGCGACATTTCAGGCGCTTTTAAAGCAAGACTACAAGGGAAGAGCCAAAAAAGTATTTTCCGATTTTCTCACCGATTTCACGGCGGAAGAAATTGACGAATGCGTCGAAAAAGCATACACTGCGGCGAAGTTCGGCGGTGAAAATCCTGCCCCCATGGCTTACACACAGCTCGGTGATACAAAACTGAACATCTTGGAGCTGTGGCACGGTCCTACCTGCGCGTTTAAAGATATGGCTCTGCAGATTCTTCCGCACCTGCTGACCAAATCCCTCAAAAAGACCTACGACGGCAAGGACGCCGTCATTCTGGTTGCCACCTCCGGCGACACCGGCAAGGCGGCGCTTGAGGGCTTTAAGGACGTTGATCACACCAAAATCATCGTATTCTATCCTGTTGACGGCGTCAGCCCCATGCAAAAGCATCAGATGAACACACAGGAGGGCAACAACGTCACGGTTTGCGCCATCAAGGGCAACTTTGACGACGCACAGACAGGCGTAAAGAAAATCTTTACCACCCCCGAAATCGCGGAAAAGCTTGCAGAGAACAATATGCTGTTTTCCTCGGCAAACTCCATCAACTGGGGCAGACTCCTGCCGCAGATTGTTTATTATATCTCCGCGTATTGCGACATGGTCAACGACGGCAAAATCGCGTTTGGCGACAAAATTAACGTCGTTGTTCCCACCGGTAACTTCGGCAATATTCTCGCCTCCTACTATGCGAGCCTGATGGGACTTCCCGTTGCCAAGTTTATCTGCGCTTCTAACGCAAATAATGTGCTCACCGATTTCATTAATACCGGTGTTTACGATAAAAACAGACATTTCTACACCACTATGTCGCCCTCAATGGACATTCTGGTTTCCAGCAACCTCGAGCGTTTGCTTTACAAGCTCGCAGGAAACAGCGACACCACCACGCACGAGTGGATGACCGCGCTGAAAACCATCGGCAAATATGAAGTAAGCGACGAGGTGAAGGCTGTTATTCATGACAAGTTCTTCGGCGGTTTCTGTGACGACGAAAAAACGCAGGACACCATCAGAAGACTTTTCAGGCAAGAAGGCTACCTCTGCGACACCCACACTGCGGTTGCCGTAAACGTCTATGAGCAGTATGTTGAAAAAACCGGCGACACCACGCCGTCGATTATCGCTTCTACCGCAAGCCCCTACAAGTTCTCAAAGTCTGTTCTCGAGGCAGTTGCGCCCGATTCCGTGCTTCCCGAAACCGAGTTCGATATGGTAGACATGCTCAACGACGTGACACACATGCCTGTTCCGGCGCCCCTTGCCGGCTTAAAGGGCAAAACTGCGCGTTTCTCTGACGTCACAGAGGTTGACGCGATGCCGAAGTATGTTCTTTCGGCGCTGAACATCGAGTAATGTCACTCTTTGTTTTGGGCGATTTACACCTTTCTCTGGGAGAAGATAAGCCCATGGATGTTTTTTCGGGCTGGAACGATTATGTTACACGGCTTGAAAACAACTGGCGCAGACTGATTACGGATGAAGACACGGTTGTGATTGCCGGCGATATTTCCTGGGCAATGAAGCTTGAGGAAACGCTGACAGACTTTCGCTTCATCCACAGCTTGCCCGGCAAAAAGCTTTTTCTCAAGGGCAACCACGATTACTGGTGGTCAACCAAGCGTAAAATGGATGATTATTTGCAGGAAAACCGACTCGACACGATTTCTATTCTCTTCAACAACGCTTATCTTGCAGATGGCTATGCTGTTTGCGGAACGCGTGGATGGTTTTTGGAAAACGATACGCCCGAGGACGTCAAGGTGCTCAACCGCGAGGTCGGCAGACTGCGCATGTCCCTTGAAGAAGCCAAAAAGCTCGGCGGCGAATTAGTTGTTTTTTTGCACTATCCGCCGTATTATCGCGGGATTGAGTGCAGCGAAATCATGGATGTACTGCTTGAATACAACGTCAAAAAATGCTATTACGGTCACATCCACGGCAAAAAAAATTTCCGCTTAGCCTTTGAAGGCGAGTACAAAGGAATCGAATTTCGGCTGATTTCGTGTGATAAGGTAGAATTTACGCCTGTTTTAGTGAGATAACACCTTGATTTCGGCGGAATTATATGTTACAATAAAGCGATATTTATAAATGGAGGAATTTAAAATGGCACTTAAGGAATGTACTAAAAAAGAAGAAGCAAATTCATACGAGCTCGTCGTATTGGTTGACGGCGAGACCTTTGAAAAGGCAATCGACAAGGTATATAAGAAAGAAGTTAAGAAAATCAACATTCAGGGCTTCAGAAAGGGCAAAGCGCCCCGCAGAATCATCGAGAAGATGTACGGCACCGAGGTTTTCTATGACGACGCTATGCAGGAATGCTATCCCGACGCACTTTATGACGCTGCAAAGGAAGCTGACGTAAAGATTGTCGCTGTTGAATCTTTGGAAGCAATCGAAGCAGGCAAGGAAGGCTTTACCTTCAAGGCTTCTGTTGTTGTTGAACCCACCATGGAAATCGACGGTTACAAGGGCGTTGAAATCGAGAAGAAGTCCACTGATGTCACCGACGAGCTGATTGAAAAGGAAATCGATCAGGTAAGAGAAAGAAATTCCCGCCTGGTTCCCGTTGAGGACAGAGCTGCCGAGAACGGCGATACCGCTGTTATCGACTTTGAAGGCTTTGTCGACGGCGTTGCTTTTGAAGGCGGCAAGGCTGAGGGCTACAACCTTTCTCTCGGTTCCGGCAACTTTATTCCCGGCTTTGAGGAACAGATTGTCGGCCATACCACCGGTGAGGAGTTTAGCATCAACGTCAAGTTCCCCGAGGACTATCAGGCAGAGGAGCTCAAGGGCAAGGACGCAGAGTTCAAGATTGTTCTCCACGAAATTAAAACCAAAGAGCTTCCCGAGTTTGACGATGAGTTTGTAAAGGACGTTTCCGACAAAGAAACCGTTGATGAATACAAGGAAGAACTGAAAGAAACCGTTTCCAAGCGTCTTGTTGATGAGGCGGAAAAGGACGTTGACGATCAGATTTCCGCAAAGCTGATGGAGCTGGTTCAGGGCGACATTCCCGAAGCAATGTATGAGAACCAGACCAACGACATGGTTAGAGATTTTGAGATGCGCCTGCGTTCTCAGGGCATGGATATGCAGACTTATATGCAGTACATGGGCATGGACGTAAACGCGATTAAGGGTATGTACAGAGAAGAGGCGGAAAAGAGAGTAAAGCTCAGACTTGCTCTTGAAACCATCGCGAAGAAAGAAAACATCGAAGTAACCGAGGCCGACCTTGAGGATGAGTACAGCAAGATGGCTGAGGCATACAAGATGGATGCAGACAAGGTAAAGGCAGCTATTCCTGCCGAGTCCCTCTCCGAGGACGTTAAGGTTCAGAAGGCGCTTGACCTTGTAAAGAACAGCGCAGTAATTAAATAAGAATATTATTTGATTTTCTGCCAACAACTAAACAGAAAGGTCTTGATATTATGGCATTGGTACCCTATGTAGTTGAGCAAACCAACCGCGGCGAACGCTCCTATGATATTTATTCCCGTTTGTTAAACGACAGAATCGTTATGCTTAACGAAGAAGTCAACAGCGCCAGCGCCAGCGTCGTTGTCGCTCAGCTTCTTTATCTTGAAAGTCAGGATCCTACCAAGGACATCAGTCTTTATATCAACAGCCCCGGCGGCAGTGTAACCGACGGCTTTGCTATTTATGACACCATGCAGTACATTAAGTGCGACGTTTCCACCATTTGCATGGGCATGGCAGCAAGCATGGGTGCGTTTCTGCTTTCCGCAGGCACCAAGGGCAAGCGTATTGCGCTGCCCAACAGCACCATTATGATTCATCAGCCTCTCGGCGGCTACAAGGGCCAGGCGACCGATATGGAAATCCATACCAGATATATGCTTGACATCAAAGCGCGTCTGAACCAAATTCTGTCCGAAAACACCGGAAAGCCGTTGGATATTATCAAAAACGACACTGAGCGCGACAACTTTATGACCGCGCAGCAGGCGCTTGAATACGGCTTGATTGACAAGGTGATTGATAAAAGATAAGGTGAGGGACACTCATGGCTAACAAAAACAACGACAAGGAGATTTACTGCTCATTTTGCGGCAAACCGCAGGACATGGTTTTGCGCATGATTGCAGGCAACGGCGCCTATATTTGCGACCGCTGCGTTGATCTCTGTATGAATATACTTGAGCAGTCAGGCGAGGTGGAGCGCGAGCGTTTTGAACGCGAATCCTTGGCTCCCCAAGCGCCGGACACTTCAATTGCCGAACTTTTAAAGCCAAAAGAAATCAAGGCGATTCTTGATGAATATGTTATCGGTCAGGACGCGGCAAAGGTAACGCTCAGCGTTGCGGTGTATAAGCACTACAAGCGCGCGTTCGCCAATGACGACACCATAGATTTTGCCAAAAGCAACGTGCTTTTGCTGGGACCCACCGGCGTGGGCAAAACCCTGCTCGCTCAAACGCTTGCGAAGGCGCTTGACGTTCCCTTTGCAATTGCGGACGCCACCACGCTCACCGAGGCCGGATATGTCGGCGAGGATGTGGAAAACATCCTTTTAAAGCTGATTCAGGCGGCGGATTATGACATCGAGCGTGCGCAGCGCGGCATTATCTATATTGATGAAATTGATAAAATAGCCCGAAAATCCGAGAACCCATCCATTACCCGCGATGTCAGCGGCGAGGGCGTTCAGCAGGCGCTCCTCAAAATTGTCGAAGGCACCGTAGCAAATGTTCCTCCGCAGGGCGGCAGAAAGCATCCTCAGCAGGAATTTTTGCAGGTCGATACCAAAAACATTCTTTTTATCTGCGGCGGAGCGTTTGACGGTTTGGAAAAAATCGTCGAAAAGCGCAAGGGCAACTCCGTTATCGGTTTTGAATCTTTGATTCAGTCAAAGGTTCAGCTCGATTCCACCGACTGGATGAAGGACGTCACCGCTCACGACTTGGTGAAATACGGCATTATCCCCGAGCTTATCGGCAGACTGCCTGTTATCACTGCTCTCAGCGGACTCGACACCGACGCGCTGATTAAAATTCTGACCGTTCCGAAAAACTCCATTGTCGCCCAGTATAAGCGCTTGTTTGAACTTGATGATGTAGAGTTGTATTTCGAGGACGAAGCGCTCAGGGCAATTGCCGAAAAAGCGCAGGAGCAGCGCACCGGCGCGCGCGGTTTGCGCGGCATTATGGAGGGAATTCTCACTAATCTGATGTTTGAAACTCCGTCCGACAACTCAATTGAGAAAATCATTATCACGAAAGAAGTTGTCACCGACGGCGCGCTTCCTCAGATTTCACACAGAAAGGAAAAGCCGTCCTTTCCCGTAAAAGTATCAAAGAAGGAGCTTGGCAAGCGAAATAAGCGCAGCTCAGCTTCCTGATGACAGAATCCTAAGCAGTAGGAAATACTGCTTTTCGGGCGATACTGCATAGCGGCTCATGCCGAAGTGCGTATTGCCCGATTCATTTTTATTCTATATGCATACATACGAAAGGTATCAAAATGGAGATTAACAATAACAATACGCTCACGCTTCCGGTGTTGCCCCTGCGCGGCATGGTGGTGTTTCCTAAGGCTGTCATTCATTTTGACGTTGGCAGAAAGCACAGCATCGCCGCTATTAACAAGGCGATGAAGGAAGACCAGCTGATTTTCCTTGCAGCGCAAAAGGATCCCGTTGTCAACGAGCCAAAGTTGATTGATTTATATAAAATCGGTGTTGTCGCCAAAATCGCCCAGGTTTTAAAGCAGCCCGACGATGTGACGCGCGTGGTGCTTGAGGGCAAATATCGCGCTAAAATCGAGGCTCCGGTGTTTGATTCAAAGCTCACGCTTGCCGAGGTTACGCCGATTCCCGAAGCGAAAACGCCGTTGACCACTGCCGATGTGGCAATGATTCGCTCCGTAAAAAACCAGTTTGAAAAATACATGGACGTCACTGCCAAAATTCCGCCTGATATTATCTTCAAGGTTGCGCTTTGCAAATATCCCGGCGAGCTGGCGGATTACATCACCTCAACCATGTTCCTTGACTATCAAACCAAGCAGAGTATTCTCGAGATTCTTAACCCGTCATCCCGTCTTGAAACGGTTTTGGACGTACTGATTGACGAAACCTACATCAGTAAGCTTGAACATGAAATTGAGCTGAAGGCAAAGGGCAGAATTGACGAGAACCAGCAGATTTACTTTCTGCGCGAGCAAAAACGTGCGATTGAGGAGCAGTTAGGGGAGGAGGACGACCCGGCAGCAGACGCAGAGGATTATGCAGATAAGATTGAAAAACTCAATCTGGATTCCAAAACCGAGGAAGCGCTCTTTAAGGAATGTCGCAAGCTGATGAAAATGCCCTACGGCAGCCAGGAAGCGTCTGTTATCCGCACCTATCTTGACACGGTTCTCGACTTGCCGTGGCACAAGTCCACTGAGGACAAGATTGTTCTTCCGAAAATCCGAAAGGAGCTTGATAAAAGTCACTTCGGACTGGAGAAAATTAAGGACAGAATTATTGAACAGCTTGCAGTTCGCAAGCTCAGCGACAAACAAAAAGGGCAAATCCTTTGCCTTGTCGGCCCTCCGGGCGTCGGCAAAACATCTATCGCGCAGTCAATTGCCAAGGCTATCGGCAGAAACAGCCAGCGTATTGCGCTCGGCGGCGTCAAGGACGAGGCTGAAATCCGCGGACACCGCCGTACATACATCGGCTCCATGCCGGGCAGAATTATGAATGCGGTCATTAACGCGGAGTCCAATAATCCGCTTTTGATTCTCGATGAAATCGACAAGCTCGCCGCCGACTATAAGGGCGACCCCACTTCCGCGCTTCTTGAAGTGCTTGATATTGAGCAAAACAACAAGTTTGTCGACCATTATATTGACGTTCCGTTTGATTTGTCAAACGTGATGTTTATCACAACTGCCAATGATTTGTCAGCCATTCCGGCGCCGCTTCGTGACAGAATGGAAATCATCGAGTTGAACAGCTACACTCGTGAAGAAAAGTTCCATATCGCCAAAAAGCATTTGATTCCCAAGCAATTGGAACAATGCGGATTTTCTTCTAAAGAAATAAAATTCACCCCAAAGGCGGTTTACGCACTGATTGATTTCTATACAAGCGAAGCAGGCGTGCGCACTTTGGAGCGTGAAATCGCGTCTATCCTCAGAAAGTGCGCCGTTAAAAAGCTCGACGGCGAGGCGGAAACCTTTAAAATCGACGACAAAGCGGTTGAAGAATTCCTCGGCAACAAGAAATTTTTGCCCGACGCGCTGTCCAAAAAGGATGAGGTTGGCGTCGTCAACGGCCTTGCGTGGACGTCTGTCGGCGGCGAGCTGCTGCCGATTGAGGTCGCGGTTATGGACGGCACCGGCAAGGTGGTGCTTACCGGCTCGCTCGGCGACGTTATGCAGGAAAGCGCCAAGGCGGCAATTACCTGTATCCGCAGTCATGCCAAGGCGCTTGGTATTGACAGCGATTTCTATAAAACCAAGGATATTCATATCCACGCTCCCGAGGGTGCGGTTCCCAAGGACGGCCCTTCGGCAGGTATCACCATGGCAACTGCCATTTATTCCGCGTTGTCTGCAAAGCCCGTTCGTCATGATGTTGCCATGACAGGAGAAATCACTCTGCGCGGCAAGGTGCTGCCGATTGGCGGTTTGAAAGAAAAAAGCATGGCGGCATATAAAAACGGCATTGACACCGTGTTTATTCCCAAGCAGAACGAGCGCGACATCAGCGAGTTTGATGAAGCGGTTAAAAGCAAGGTTCACTTTGTTGCCGTTGAGGATTTCACTGAGGTTATTTCGGGCGCAACCGCTCAGTAAGGGGTTCTTATGAATTTTAATGAAGTACAATTTGAGTTTGCCGCAGGCGCTGTGAAGCAGCTGCCGCCATCGGATTTGCCCGAAATCGTTTTTTCGGGACATTCCAACGTCGGCAAATCCTCGTTGATTAATAAGCTGGTACAGCGCAAGGCGCTGGCGCGCGTCAGCGCTCAGCCGGGCAAAACCGCCACCATCAACTTCTATCGCTTAAAGGAATTTCGCATGGTTGACTTGCCGGGCTACGGTTACGCCAAGGTTTCCAAGGCGGAAAAGGAACGTTGGGCAAGTCTTGTGGAGGGTTATCTGTCCGCTCAGCGCAATATCAAGCTGATTGTGCAGATTATCGACATCCGTCACAAGCCCACCAAGGACGATTACGACATGCTGACGTTTCTTTATAACAGCAACGCGCCCTTTGTCATTGTCCTGACGAAAAAGGACAAGCTGAAAAAGACCGCTTATGAAAAGCGGATTGATGAAGTATTAGATGAGCTTCAGGAATATGAGGGGATTCAATTGATTCCGTTTTCCGCCATTGACGGAAGCGGAGTCGATGATATCAAAGAGGTTATTGAGGAATATATCACAGAGGAGGAATAAAACGTGGAGAAAAAGCCGTTTCTCACGCTCGAACAGGTGCAGGATATTATCAAAGATGTTCCAACGCCGTTCCATATTTATGACGAAAAGGGGATAAGGGAAAACGCGCGTGCGCTGAACAAGGCATTTAGCTGGAACAAAGGCTACAAGGAGTATTTTGCCGTGAAGGCGACTCCGAATCCGTATTTGATGAAAATTTTGCAGGAAGAGGGCTGCGGCATGGATTGCTCGTCCTACACCGAGCTGATGCTGTGTGAGTCCTGCGGTATTACCGGCAGCGACATTATGTTCAGCTCCAACGTAACTCCCGTTGAGGATATGAAGAAAGCCTATGATTTGGGCGCGAATATCAACCTCGATGATTACACCCATGTAGAATTCATCAAAAAGGTTTGCGGGGTACCAAAAACCATTTGTTGTCGCTACAATCCGGGCGGAGTTTTCAAGCTCGGCGACAGCAAGGACAAGGTACAGGTCATGGACAATCCCGGCGAATCAAAATACGGCATGACCGAAGAACAGATGGAAAAGGCATTTGTCGAGCTGAAAGCGGCAGGCGCCGAAGAATTTGGTATTCACGCGTTTTTGGCGTCCAACACGGTTTCCAACGATTATTATCCTGAGCTTGCTTCCATTCTCTTCAAGCTCGCGGTACGCCTGCGCAACAAAACAGGCGTACATATCAAGTTTATTAATCTTTCCGGCGGCGTAGGCGTTGACTACAAGCCTGAGGACAGCAAAAATGATATTGCAGTTATCGGCGAGGGTGTTCACCGTAAATTTGATGAAATCCTCGTTCCGGCCGGCATGGGCGATGTTGAAATCTATACCGAGCTTGGCAGATATATGCTTGCACCCTACGGCGCGTTGGTTGCCACTGCGATTCATGAAAAGCATATTTATAAGGATTACATCGGTCTTGACGCGTGCGCGGCAAATCTGATGCGTCCGGCTATGTACGGCTCCTACCATCACATCACTGTGCTCGGCAAGGAAAACGCCCCCTGTGACCATAAATATGATGTAACCGGCGGTCTGTGTGAGAATAACGACAAGTTCGCCATTGACCGCATGCTTCCGAAAATCGACATGGGAGATATTCTTTATATCCATGACGCCGGCGCGCACGGTTTTTCCATGGGCTATAACTACAACGGCAAGCTCAGAAGCGCCGAGGTGCTTTTCTGCGAGGATGGCTCTCACAAACTGATTCGCCGCGCGGAAACCCCCAAGGACTACTTTGCAACCTTCGATTTTTCGGAGTTTGAATTCACCGAATAACAGACAGAGGCAGACAATCGTCTGCCTCTTTTTATGGTAAAATATGCGAAA
>CADBSZ010000095.1 GCA_902797525.1 uncultured Ruminococcus sp.
AATTGCTAAAAAGATTCCGTTCATAATTATTTATCCTCCTGAATTTTAATATATTTACTCTTTAATGAAAACGGCTCAAATTCTTTTCCGCCGCCCTCATAAAATTTACTGAACATCTCGACATACTGCAAGCGCATGGTATGCACATACGCGCCCAGCGCGTTAAGTCCGATGTTGATGAGGTGTCCGATGATGAAAATCACAATCATGAACACAATGCCCAACACATTGGTTCCCATCATCGTTGCGAGCATGTTGAACACCTGCGCCATTACGCCGGTGGTCAGTCCCAGCGCGAGCAAACGCGAATAGGACAGCAAATCGGAAATGTAGCTTGTGATGTCGTACAGCGACGCCAAACCGCCGATTACCTTGCCGACAATGCTTTTTTTGCCGCGTCCCTGAGTGAGCACCAAGCCCACCGCGCACGCAATTGCGATCACCGCGCCGACGGTCATCAAAACGGGCGTTGTCACCATGCCTGCGGCCAAAACCGCAAAGCCGATGAGCATCAGCATCCACAGTCCCGTGTCAAAAAACGCTCCCGCATAGTCTTTTTGCTTAAAGCAGACCACAAATTTGCAGCCCATACCGACCAGAATGTGCACCAAGCCGAACGCGATGGAAATAATCATCAACGTCAGCGCGTCCTTTTGCGGGTCGATAATTGGCCACGGCAGCAGCGCCGGCGTGGGGTCGCCCATGTTGGAAATCGAGTGCGCCATCACATATTCGTTGCCGGTAATCAGTTTGGCAATCGCTGCCGGGGCGTCGCCGAAAATACTGCCGAACACCAGGCCCCACAGGGTGGTGGACACGCCGCAGTATTGGAACAGCTTGAGGTTGTTGCGCATTTTTTTGTCGGGCTTAAAGATTTTAATCATCAGCCCGGTGGCAATCACCATCAAAATGCCGTAGCCGGCGTCCGAGAACATCATGCCGAAGAAGAAATAGAAGAAAAACGCCAGCAGCGGAGTCGGGTCGATGTCGGTTTTGCCCGGAGAGGCATACATCGTCAAAATGCCCTGCGCCGGTTCTGCAAACTTGTTGTTTTTCAGCTTGACGGGCGCGTCGTCGCCTGCGTCGCCGAATTCCACTGCGCAGGTGGCAACACGGTTGCACAGCGTTTCCAGCTTTTCACAGTCTTCCTCGGGAATGTAGCCCTCAATCACAAACACATGCTTGGAATGGTCGAGGTGGTTAATCACGTTGTATTTGTCGCTGCGGATACGGAAGTAGTCCTGCGTGGACTTAATGCTCTCGCGCATTTCGGTATAGCCGGCGATTTCCTGTTCCGCCTGCTTGCTGTCCTCTGCCAGCCGCTTGCTCTGTGCCTTCAGCCGCTCCGCCTTAATTTTAGGAACTTTGTGCGTAGGCGACATCGGTCTTGCAAAGCCGAGCGCGCGCAGCGCGTCCTCCGCCATCGTCCTTTGACGAATGGGGGTGAACACCACCGCATGGGTGGCGCTTGCTTCCGCGTGCTCAATTTCAATGGCAAACTCCAGCTTCGGGTTTTCCGCCGCCAGGGCTTCCTTCAGCCGCTGTTCGGTGTACAGCTCAGGGAGCGTGCCGATGAATATCGCGGTTGATTTGGTGCCTGTGGCGTTCAGCGGAATATCCAGCTTTTGCCATGCCTCCAGCTGAGCAAGCTGGGTTTTTATGCGGATTTGTTCGGCGGCGTTGTCGGAGCGTTGCTTGTCCAGCTCCGCAATCCGCGAGCACACCTCAATCACCTGTTTGGCGTTTGAGGCGATTACCCCGATTTCGTCGGGGTCAATTTCGCGTCTGCCCTTAAACGAGGCGAGCATGCCTGCCTTTTCGGGAGATATGCCGTCCAGAATTTTCAGCGCCTGCTGCGTCAGCTCAACGTTGCGCTCAAATACCTGCATTTGCGGCGAAACGTTTACGCGCTGAAAGCCCTTGCGCGATTTTTCACTTTTGGTAATCTGAACCAGTCCGCTGTCCTGCAAATGCTCCAACAGACGTTTTCGGTCCTGCCGCAAAGCGATAATCCGCACGGTTTTCATTTTCAATTTTGCCAATCGGCATCACCACTTTCATTGCGCCGCGTGAAACATCACGTCGGCAGTGTGTTTTACTTCAAAATGGCGTCCGCCGCCTTTTTAATAACGGACGGGCGGTTTTTGTCGGCGGCGGCGGTAATTTTGCCGCATGCGTCCTGCGCGTCGGCAACCGCTTGCCTGAGGGTGTTTTCGTTGTCTGCCTGTGCCTTGTCCAGCTGCGCCTGCGCGTCGGCATTTGCCTTTTCCACGCGCGCCGCAATCAGCGACTCGGCTTCTTTTCTCGCGTCGGCAACCGCAGTGTTTGCCTGCGCTTTTGCTTCGCTTTCGCGCTGACGGGCTTCTTCCTCCGCCGCGCAAATCGCGTCCAACAGTTCCTTGGCCATATTTCTCTCCTTTCATTCATAAAGAAGTAGGGCGACAAATCGCCTTAGATAACATTCATCATACCATATTTCGAACAGTTTTTCAATAAAAAAACCGCAACTATCTTGTGCAATTCCCGTGTTTTGTCGTGTTTTTGGACGAAAATGGAAAAGTGTTTGGTTTATTGTTCTGAAAAGGAAATATTTTTGGTTTTTAATTGACAATTATGCCTTACATATAATACAATAGAAACGGTGATTACAGTGAAAGAAATCAAGACAAATGTCATGCGAATTTTGGAAAAAGAAAAGATAGATTACACCGCGCACGAATATCCTCACGGCAAGGACGCGGTGGACGGCGTCACTGTGGCGCGGCTGATGGGGCAGGAGCCCGAATGTGTATTTAAAACGTTGGTCACAAAGGGCGCGGGCAGGGATTATTATGTGTTCGTAGTGCCCGTTGCCGAGGAGCTGGATTTAAAAAAATGCGCGCGCAGCGTAGGAGAAAAATCCGTGGAGATGATTCCCGTTAAGGACATCACAAAGGTGACCGGCTATGTGCGCGGCGGCTGTTCGCCGATTGGCATGAAAAAACAGTACAAAACCACCTATCACATCACCGCGGAAACGATTTCGCATATCATCGTCAGCGCGGGAAAAATCGGCCATCAAATTGACCTGTCGCCCCAAGACCTCATCCGTCTGACCGGCGGACAGACGGCGGATATTGTAAAGCAATAAGAAACATAATATCCGCCGGACACCGTGCGGTGTTAACAAGAAAAAGCGGTTGCAGCAAAATCTGCTTTTAGGAGAAAAACTATGTTATCGAAATTCAGCGTAAAAAAGCCGATGACAATTTTTGTTGCGGCAATATTGGTGATTGTGTTGGGTGTCGTGTCCTTTTTGCGCATGACGCCCGACCTCATGCCGAACATGGATTTGCCCTACGCTCTGATTTTAACCTCTTATCCCGGTCAAACGCCGGAAACAATTGAGGCGGCTGTCACCAAGCCGATTGAGCAGTCGGTGTCGACCATTGACGGCGTCAAGCAGGTGCGTTCTACCTCGACAGATAACTATTCCACGTGTATTATCGAGTTTCAGGACGGCACAGACATGAACACCGCCACCGTTGACGTGCGTTCGTCGCTCGACACCCTGACGGATAGGTGGGACGACGCTGTCGGCACGCCTTATCTGATAAAAATCAATCCAAACATTTTGCCTGTTGCCATGATTGCCGTGGATTATGAGGGCAAGGAGCGGCGCGAGATTTCCGATTTTGTCAGCAACGGGCTGATGAACCGCCTTGAGGGTATCGACGGCGTGGCGTCCGTCAGCAACAAGGGCGTTGTGATTGAAAAAGAGAACGTTGTCATCTCGCAGGAAAAGCTCGATTCACTGAATAAACGAATCAACGCCGCACTCGACAGTCAGTTTGCCGACGCGGAGGAAAAGCTGAATGAAGCCAAGGCGGAGCTGGAGAGCAACGCCGAGCAGGCGCAAAGCGGCGCCGCGGTGATTACCGAATCCATCGAAGCGATTAACGGTCAGCAGGAGGCGCTTGCCGCGCAGCTTGCACAGGCGCAGAGCGAGGCGGACAACGGCAAAAGCAAATTAATCTCAGCCAAAATGGAGTTGCTCGACCAAAAGGCCTCTTTGACCTCCTCCAAACAGCTGCTCGAAACATCTTATCAGACACTGCTCACCGTCAAAACTACTTATACCGACCTGCTTGAGCAAAAGCAGGATTTAGTCGGTAAACTTGAAACAATTAATTCTTTAAACGAACAATATATTGCTGTTTTAAAACAGCTTACGGACCTCTCGCTGTCGGCTGAGGAGCGAAACGCGCTCACCGCGCAGCTCGAGGAAATTGACAAACAGCTCGAGCCGTTTGGTATCCGCAAGGAGGGCCTGGCGCTCGCGATAGCCGCCGCCAACGCTGCGCTGGAACGTGTTGACAGCTCCATCGGCGAGGTCAACGAACAGCTAAAGGAATTGGGCACCGACACCTCCACGCTTGACGATACGCTCAAGTCTGTCAGCGACCAAACAGGTCAGATAAACAGCGGAATCGCACAGATTGACACCGCCCTTCAGGGCTTGGACGACAACACCGTATCCGTCAATGACGCGCTTGCCACCCTTGCGCAGCAGCAGTCGAGCGCGGATTTCAAGATGTCCGGCGCGCTGGCGTCTTTGACGGCAAAGCAGAGCGAGGTCACCGCCGCAGCGGCACAGCTCAGCGCCGCGCAGAGCGAGCTCGAAAAATCGCTGACAGAGCTCGGCGAGCAAAAGAACGCCGCCAAGCAAAAGGCGGACGCAAACAGTATGGTGACCATTGACACGGTGTCGGGTATTTTATCTGCGCAAAACTTCTCCATGCCGGCAGGCTACGTCACCGACGGCAACAACAACCGTTATCTGGTTCGTGTGGGCGACGAGGTTTCCGGCGAGCAGGAGCTGACGGATTTGCCCCTGTTCGACACCAAAATCGACGGTATCGGCGTGGTGAAGCTCAGCGACGTCGCCGATATTTTCATCGCCGACAATTCCGACGAAATCTATGCCAAAATCAACGGCAGCGACGGCGTGATTCTCAGCTTTACCAAGCAGAGCGACATCGCCACCGCCACGGTTTGCAACAACATCAACGACGAAATCGCCGCACTCGAAAAGGAGTACGAAGGACTCAGCTTCACCGCGCTCTACAGCCAGGGCGATTACATCAATATCATTATCAACGGCGTATTGCAAAACCTGCTGATGGGCGCGGGCTTGGCGATAATCATTCTTTTGATTTTCCTGCGCGACATCAAGCCGACTGCCATTGTCGCCGTGTCGATTCCCGTCAGCGTTATTTTCGCGGTTGTGCTGATGTATTTCAGCGGCATTACGCTCAACATGATTTCTCTTTCGGGACTTGCCATCGGCGTAGGCATGCTGGTTGACAACTCGGTTGTTGTCATCGAGAACACCTACCGCCTGCGGCACCTCGGCTATTCGCCCGTGCAGGCGGCGCTTAACGGCGCGCGCCAGGTGGCAGGCGCCATTATTGCGTCCACGCTGACAACCCTTTGCGTATTTCTTCCCATTGTGTTTGTCGAGGGAATTACGCGCCAGCTCTTTGTCGACATGGCGCTCACCATAACCTATTCGCTGGGTGCAAGCCTGATTGTAGCGCTGACGCTGGTGCCTGCCATGAGCCAGCGCATGCTGCGCAAGGTGCGTCAGCCAAGGAAAAGCGGCGAGGGAAAAATCCTGCAAACCTATGACAAAACCGTGCGCTTTGTGCTGCGGCACAAGCTGGTGTCGATTTTGGTTGTTATCGTCGTGCTGTTCGGCAGCGGCTTTGCGGTGCAGTTGCGCGGCTTCAGCTTTATGCCCGATATGAGCAGTACCGAGGTGCAGGTGCAGGTAACGCTTGACCCGAACGCAACCTTTGAAGAAACCGTTGAGGCGGCGGAAGAGGTCAACAATTTAATGAGCACCTTTAAGGAGTTTGAAACCGTCGGCGTGATGGTCGGCGGCACCTCGGGGCTGATGGGAATCGCGCCGGGCGGCGCGCAAACCGACGCAGGCTCGCTGATGGCATACGGCGTATTAAAGCCCGAGTACACCAAGCGCGGCGCAGCAATTGAAAAGGAAATTGAAGAACAGCTCACCATCGACGGCGAAATCACAGTCGGCGCCGGCTCTGCCTCGTCCATGAGCACGCTGATTGGCGACAGCAATGTACAGATTACTCTGTACGGCGATGATTTAAAGCTTTTGAAAGCGACTGCCGAGGATATGGCGCAACAGCTTAATTCCCTTGAAGGCATTGATGAAGCCGACAGCGGTGCCGGCGCAACCTCGCCTGAAATCAAGGTGAGCATCGACCGCAAAAAGGCGGCGGAAAAGGGCTTGACCACCGCGCAGATTTTTCAACAGGTATCGGCGGCTGTCGCAAGCGAAAAAACATCAACTACACTCAAAACCGAGAGCGGCAAAACGATTGACATCGTGACCGTCAAGGGCGACGAACAGCGCGTTTCAGCCGACAAGGTGGGCGGTATTAACCTGACCTACACCGACGCCGAGGGCAGCGAAAAGAAGATTTCGTTGTCAAGCGTGGCGGACATCTCCAAGGGCGATACGATGGACACCATCAACCGCAAAGGCCAAAAGCGGTTCCTCACTGTCAGCGGCACGCTGAAGGAGGGCTACAGCCTGACCGACGTAACCAACCGAACACAGGATTTATTCAAGGATTACAAGCTTCCTGCGGGCTTTACAATGGAGTATGAGGGCAGCAACAAGGCGACAATGGAAGCAATCGGACAGCTTATGCTGATGATGCTGCTCGGTGTGATAATGATTTACCTGATTATGGTGGCGCAGTTCCAAAGCCTGAAATCGCCCTTCATCATCATGTTCACCATTCCGCTGGCGTTCACGGGCGGCTTCCTCGGCTTGCTTTTGACCGGCTTTGACATCAGCGTGGTGTCGCTGATTGGCTTTGTTATGCTCTGCGGAATCATCGTCAACAACGGCATTGTGCTGGTCGATTACATCAACGTGCTCCGTTTGGAGGGCAAGAATAGGGTTGAGGCAATTGTTGAGGCAGGAAAAACGCGTATGCGCCCGATTTTTATCACCGCGCTCACCACGATTCTCGGCCTGTCCGTTATGGCGCTCGGTATCGGCACCGGCGCCGAAATGATGCAGCCTCTCGCGATTGTTTGTATCGGCGGTCTGCTTTACGCAACGCTCATGACGCTGTATATCATTCCGCTGATATACGACGCGTTTAATAAAAAAGAGCTTCGCAGGGTGGAGAAATCCGACCTGGAAGCAATTGATGAATAATTCTTTGGAGGAATTAAAATGATCATTGTAACAACCGAAACCGTAAACGGCAAAAACTGTCAGCCGCTGGGCGTTGTGTCAGGCAGCACCATTCAGACCAAGCACATGTTCAGCGACATCGGACAGGGCCTTAAAAACTTGGTCGGCGGCGAGCTGAAATCCTACACCGACATGATGAACAAGGCGCGCGACCTTGCCACAAGCCGCATGATTGATCAGGCGGCGCAGATGGGCGCCGACGCGGTAGTATGTGTTCGCTATTCCACAGCGTCCATCACACAGGGCGCGGCAGAGGTGTTTGCCTACGGCACCGCTGTTAAGTTTGCATAAGCCAATCAAAAACGCCGCCGCGGTCAGTGCCGCGGCGGCAATCTTTTATTCTAATAAATAGCCGCAAATAAAGCGGTCGGGCCGCACCTCGTTTGGCGAAAAACGAGTGGGTTCGTCAGCATTATAGCGGTTGAGGGCGACTAGCTTTCCGCCGCTTTGAATAACGGTGAAAAAGTGAATCCCGTGAGTGCGCTTGTCGCACCATGTACAGATAATGGCGGCGTTGACATTGGGCAGTTCCTTGCAAAACATCTGCGGACTGTCTGTCTGTATATAGGGAAAGCCGTGCAGCTTGAAATACCGCCCGAGCGAGCGCGGTTTGGTGCCGAAAAAGCCGAACAGCCACGGCATACGCAGCCGCTGCGCGTCGGCAATAATCTGAGCAAAGCCCTGCGGCTTTCGGAGCCGCTTCATACAGTTGTAAAGCGCCACCAATCCGCAGCCGACATTGCAGATTTTTCTGCGTGCGCGTCCGTAACGGAGCGAGGCAATTCGCAAATCATTTTGCCGCGTGAGATAGGTGGGGAAGGGAGCAGTGCAGTTGTTTGATGAATCGTTAATCATAGTATCAAGTGGCTGAGGTTCTGCTGCGCGAGGCGCTCATGTTAGCGTTCGTGAACGTGCTTGCCGGTCATGTGCTCAACGGTCAGCTCCAGCACAAGGGCGCGCGCGGCGTTTTTGCGGATGTCGTCCTCCACCATCTGCGCGGTGGGAAAGTACTTTGTGCCGAGCAGACGCAGGCTTTCCGTGCGCAGCTGTTCGTCGGTGACAATTCTGATTCTGCCGAATACGACCACGCTGTTAAAATAATACGCCCATTCGCCGTCAGGCCGGCTGCCTTTGTCGAGCACGCAAAAGGACACCTTGTCGCTGCGTTGAATCGCATCAATTTTATGTCCTTCGACGGCGCAGTGAAAATAGATTTTTCCGTCGGCATAAACATAATCCAGCGGTACGGTGTAAGGATAGCCGTCGTCGCCGTTCACCGCCAAAATGCCGCGCGGCTCGTTTTGCAATATTGCAACGCAATCCTGTGACGAAAGCTGTTGTTTAAATCTTCTCATTTTGCGAAACATCGAATCGCCTCCTGCGTTTATTATAAGGTAATTCGTTTAATTTGTAAATAATCTTTGTGAACCCTGAAAAAACAGTTTTTTTACAATTGCATTTTTTGACCAAATGATGTATAATACAATTTAAATGTATCATACCTAGGAGAATGAATATGCTGGAATTAAAAAACCTTTCCTTCTCGGTTGAGGACGGCGACAGGCAGAAGGAAATTCTGCACGACCTCAGCCTTATCATAGACAACGGCAAGTTTGTCGTCATCACCGGCCCCAACGGCAGCGGAAAATCCACCCTCGCGCGCCTGATTATGGGCATCGAAAAGCCCACCTCCGGCCGGATTTTCTTTGACGGTCAGGACATCACCGATTTGGGCATCACCGAGCGCGCCAAGCTGGGCGTCAGCTTCGCGTTTCAGCAGCCCGTGCGCTTCAAGGGAATCCGCGTCATTGACCTGCTGCGCCTTGCCGCGGGCAAAACGCTGAATATCAACGAGGCGTGCAATTATTTGTCCGAGGTCGGACTGTGCGCGCGCGACTATATTCAGCGCGAAATCAATTCCTCGCTTTCGGGCGGCGAGTTAAAGCGCATTGAAATCGCCACCCTGCTGGCGCGCCAGACCAAGCTCAGCGTTTTTGACGAGCCGGAGGCAGGCATTGATTTGTGGAGCTTTCAAAACCTCATTCGTATTTTCGAGAACATGCGCCGCGAAATCAAGGACAGCTCCATTGTCATTATTTCGCACCAGGAGCGCATTTTGAACATCGCTGACGAAATCATCCTGCTGGCTGACGGCAGGATCAAAAAGACAGGCTCCGCCGCCGAGGTGCTGCCCGAGTTAATCGGCACCACCGCCGCCGTGAACGCCTGCGACAGACTGAAATAAGGAGGGGCAACAATGCTGGATTTAAATATTGACGATATCGGCAAGCAAATTTTAGCGGAGGTTGCCGACATCCACGACACGCCCGCGGGCGCGTATAATTTCCGCGTCAACTCACAGCTGGCAGGCAGACACACCACCGAAAACATCGACATCATGACTAAGGAAGGTCTGCCGGGCATCGACATTTTCATCAAGCCGAACACCAAAGGCGAGAGCGTTCACATTCCCGTAGTTGTCAGCGAATCGGGTATCAAAGAAACCGTTTATAACGATTTTTTCGTCGGCGATAACTGCGATGTGGTGATTGTCGCAGGCTGCGGCATCGACAACTGCGGCGAGCATGACGCCCAGCACGACGGCGTTCACCGCTTTTATGTCGGCAAAAATTCCAAAATCAAATACGTCGAAAAGCACTATGGCAGCGGCGACGGCAACGGCAAGCGCATTCTCAACCCCGTCACCGAGGTTTATATGGAAGAGGACAGCGTGATGGAAATGGAGATGGAGCAATTCAAGGGCGCCGACTCCACCGAGAGAAAAACCATCGCCGAGCTGAAGGCAGGCGCCAAGCTGGTTGTCAAGGAGCGCCTGATGACGCACGGTAACCAGGTTGCCAAAAGCGACTACATGGTTACGCTCAACGGCGAAAACTCCACCGCAGACGTGGTTTCACGTTCGGTGGCGCGCGATACCTCCACTCAGGCGTTTAGCGCACGCATTACGGGCAACGCGCCTTGCAACGGCCACACAGAGTGCGACTCCATCATTATGGACGACGGCAAAATTCTCGCAATTCCTTCTCTTGAAGCGAACAACGTGGATGCCATGCTGTTTCACGAGGCGGCAATCGGCAAAATCGCCGGCGACCAGCTTATTAAGCTGATGACCTTAGGACTCACCGAAGCCGAGGCTGAGGAGCAGATTATCAACGGTTTTTTAAGATAATTGTCATTCATGATGAATGCTTTGCTAACAAAAAAATTCAGGGACGTGTCAGAAAGAACACGTCCCTGTTTTTTGTTGATTACGCAAAACGCACAAACCGCGTTATGCTGTTAGCCCTTAACCGCACCTGCGGCTACGCCCTTAATGATATATTTTTGGCAAACGAGATAGAAGATGATAATCGGTACTATCGACAGGAAAATCATCGCCATCATGGCGCCCAGATTCATCTGACCGTAGCTGCCCGTTGTGGTGAGCTGAATATGCATGGGAATGTTACGGTACTTCGCCAGGTCGAGTACGAGCGAGGGCAGAAGATAGTCGTTCCAAACCCACATAATCTCAAGAATACCAACGGAAATCAGGGTGGGCTTGAGCATGGGGAACACTACCATAAAGTAGGTTCTCAACGGGCCGCAGCCGTCGATGGAGGCTGCCTCCTCGATTTCAATCGGAATGGATTTGGCAAAGCCGACAAACATAAAGATTGCCAAGCCCGCGCCGAAGCCTAGATAAACCACCGGGATTGTCCACGGGGTGTTCAGCTTTAAGGAGTCCGCTGTTTTGGACAGGGTGAACTGTACCATCTGGAAGGGGACAACCATCGAGAATACGCAAAGATAATAGAAAATCTTGCAGAACAGGCTGTTCACGCGCGCTACATACCATGCCGCCATGGAGCAGAACAGCAGAATTAAAAACGCGGATAAAACAGTGATAACAATGTTAAAGAGCACCGCTTTCCAGAACGGGAACGAGCCTGCCGTCATGCCGGTCACATAGTTGTCAAAGCCCACGAAGCTTTCGCCGTTGGGAAGCGCGAACAAATTGCCCTTAACCGCGCCTGCGTCCTTGAAGGTGTTAATCAGAATGGTGATAATCGGCATCATATAAATCAGGCAGATAATGCCGAGAATAATAGACATAATGGTCTTGCGCGCTTTTTCCTGCTTTAAAGTTTGCTGTTTACCCATTACTGCTGCACCTCCCTCTTACGCGTCGCGACAAGCTGGGCGATACCCAGTGCCGCCACAAGGATAAAGAAGATAACCGCCTTTGCCTGCGCCATGCCGCGCGTCGCCATGTTGGAATAGCCGTTTGAAATGTTCAGTGCGAGCATTTCGGTCAGGCGCGCGGGCTTGCCGCCGGTGAGCGCCAGGTTCTGATCGTACAGCTTAAAGCTGTTGGTCAGTGTCAGGAAGGTGCAGATGGTGATGGAGGGCATAACGTTGGGAATAATTACCCTGAACAGCGTCTGCGATTTGGTGGCGCCGTCAATCTTTGCCGCTTCAATCATGTCATCCGACACCGCCTGCAAACCGGCGATGTAGATAATCATCATATAGCCGACCTGCTGCCACAGCAAGAGGATAATCAGTCCCCAAAAGCCGAAGGTGGCGTTGTCAACTAAGTTTTGTGTGGTGAAAATATCGAGCAGACCGTCAAAAATCATCGACCACAAATAGCCCAGCACAATACCGCCGATGAGGTTCGGCATGAAGAAGATGGTGCGGAACAAGTTGGAGCCCTTGACGCCCTGCGTCAGCGCGTACGCGATGGCAAACGCCAGCACGTTAATCAGCACAACGCTGATAATCGCGAACGCGGCGGTGAATAAAAACGAATGAAGGAACGTTTCGTCCGAAAACGCCTTAAAATAGTTTTCCAAGCCCTGCAAACGGGCGCTGGAGATAATGTTGAATTTGCCGCAGAAGGACAGATAAATACCCTGTGCGAACGGCCAGAGAAAACCGATAATAAAGGATGCGAACACCGGGCCGATAAACAGCCATGCCCACTTGCGCAGCGAGCGCTTGGTCATTGAGCTGTGGCCGCTTTTGTATTTTACCTTTTTAGGTTTTACAGCCGCCTGTCCGTTTCCGCCGGCAGAGGTTTGATTGTTTTTCAATGGGATACCTCCTGTTCACGGCAGACGCCGCACGGAAAGAAATTTGCTGAACGGATAAACAAAAGGGGACAGGCGAACGCCGCCCGCCCCGCAAATGGTTGCTGAGATATTATCCCTGAATTGCTGCGTACTGTTTTGCCCAACCGTCTACGAAAGCGGTCTTAACAGCTTCCCAGTTAGCGTCGCTCTGGTCAGCGTTGTAAGCGTTCAGTGCGGAAACGAGGTCTTTACGATACTCGTCAACGTTGGGCTGATAGTTGGTAGCCCAATCCATTACGTAACAGCCGTCCTCGGTGTACTTCGCAGCGTTGTTAAGGAAGCCGTTGGTGGAAGCAGCAGCGTTCTTGTAGGGCATAATGCCGAGCTGCTCAACCATAGCCTTGGAAGCGTCAGCGTCGGTAACGAGCCATACCATGAAGTCGATGGTAGCGTCCTGATCAGCCTTGGAAACCTTGGAGTTAACTGCCCAGCAGTTCTCGGTGCCGCAGTTGAGGCCGGCCTTTTCTTCGCCTTCAACACCGCAGTAGTAAGGAATCATAACCGCGTTGGGAACCTTTTCGGAAACAGCGGCATATTCCCAAGAACCGTTTACAAAGAAAGCAGCCTTTTGATCTTTGAACTCAGCCTCAGCGTCGTGGCCGCCTGCGGACAGGTCGGTGGGAGCGGTGAGAGAGTTGTTGATGCACAGATCATACAGGTTCTTGTAGTTGGGCAGGAATTCGCCGGTGATGGAAGCCGGGCACTCGGTCCAGGTCTTGCCGGCAGCCTTTTCCTCGTAGAAGTACTCGAGGTTAGCCATGTGGCCGGTGAATCTCCAGGAAGAGGAATCGTCCATGTCAGAGGAGGAGAAAGCGTCGAAGCCGAGCTCAGCTGCTCTCTTGTGGATGTCTTCCGCAACAGCCTTCAGGCCGTCAAAGTTTTTGATTTCGTCCATGGAGTGGCCTGCTTTGGTAATCAGGTCGGGGTTAACGATGATGCCGTAGCACTCATAGCAGTAACCGATGGAAACAAGCTTGCCGCTCGCGTCGGTCAGGTTGTAAGCGTCGGTGTTCAGTTCCTTTGCAATCGCGGTGTCCTTCAGGTCAAGAGCAAAGTCGCCCCAGTCCTTAACGCCCTGCTGGTTGCCGATGATGAACATTGTCGGAGGATTGGACTTGTCCATTTCAGCGGTCAAAGTCTCGCTGTAGGTACCGGAAGCCGCGGTAACAACCTTAACTTCTACGCCCTTATCCTCGGTGTACTTCTTTGCAAGAGTCTGCAAAGTCTCGTCAATTTCGGGCTTAAAGTTCAGCCAATAAACAGAACCTTTTTCGCCGCTTTTGCTGTCGCCCCCATTGGAGCCGCCGCAGCCTGCAAGAGCAGAGCCTGCCATCAGAGCAGCCAGAGTAATGGCAGCCGCTCTTTTGAGATGTGTCTTTTTCACGTTAATCACCTTTTCTAAATTATTTGCCCGTTTTTACGCAACGGACATCAGCGTAGGAGAACATCTCCTCTCCTTTCAACTATAATAGCATTAAAATGATGAAAAAGCAAGAAAATTTTTATGAAATTTATCGCACAAAAGAACCTTTTTTGGCGATATTTTCAAATATACGACAAAACTGTAACCATTCTTTTCGCGTGATGGCTAAAAAAAATATCATCTTGCGTTATGAATATTTTGACAGTGCAATAAAATATACAGTTTTGTAATCGTCTTTTGCGCGAAAAAATCGTTGTAAAACGGCAAATACATGTGATATAATAAACGCAGAAAACGTTTTTGCGTAATCAAAAGTTAGATTTTGCGTTTATTATACATATATATTGCCCGCTCGCTCTTGCCGCTTTGCGGCAAGAGCGATGGCTGATTATATCATAAACACAAAGTGTTTATGATATAATGGATAGTAACAATAACAAAACGGGAGGGAATTACGTGAAAGAAGTCTACGAGTTTTTAAAGAAAGCGCAAACCTATTATCTTGCAACCGTCGAGGGTGATTGGCCGCGCGTGCGTCCGTTCGGCACGGTGGAAATCTTTGAGGACAGGCTCTATATCCAAACAGGCAAGTCAAAGAGTGTTTCCAGACAGCTGCAGGCTAATCCCAAGGCGGAAATCTGTGCGTTTTGTGACGGCGCATGGCTGCGGGTGTCAGGTACGCTGGTTCGCGACGACAGACGCGAAGCCAAGGCGCACATGCTCGACTGCTATCCCGAGCTGAAGGCGATGTATTCCGCGGATGACGACAACACCGAGGTGCTTTATTTCAAAGACGCCACCGCCACCTTCTCGTCCTTCACCGAAGCGCCGAGAACCGTAAAATTCTAATCGCAGCAAACGCCAAACAGGGCAAAGCTTTCGCTTAGCCCTGTTTCTTTTTAAATGTTCAACTCTTTCAGTTTTTTGTTCAAAAGCGCAACCGGCAGCCCGACTACGTTGTTATAGTCGCCGCGAATCTGCTTCACAAGCAGCGCGCCCTTTCCCTGAATACCATACGCGCCGGCCTTGTCGTCGGGCTCGCCCGTGGCGATATACCCGCGGATTTCCTCGTCCGACAGCGGATAAAACTCCACCTCGGTCACCTGCGAAAAGCTCAGCTTTTTTTCGCCGCAAAAAATCGCACAGCCGGTGATAACGCGGTGCGTTTTGCCGGAAAGTATCTTTAAAATTTCAAACGCCGCTTGGTCGGAGCTGGGCTTGCCAATCATCATGTTGTCAATAAACACGCCCGTGTCGCAGCCGATTACAATGTCGCCTCGGTGATTTTTATGGATGCACTCCGCTTTTTTCAGCGCCAAATACTCGGGCATTTTGTCGAGCGGAATGTTTTTGTTCACGCTTTCGTCAATGTCGGCTGGCTCGATGGCAAAGCTGGGAAAAATCAGCCGGAGCAGTTCTTTCCTTCTCGGAGAATTGGAAGCCAGAATAACCACATCATCACATCCTTTTTCATAAATTAATCATACCCTATTTTTATTGTTTTGTAAAGTTGAAATTTATGCTTGACAAAAGGGAAGGGCTGTGTTATAATAAACCTACAAAACCACTAGGAATAATAAACATTATGTGAGAGAAGGTTTTTTTATGCGGATAAAGCGATGTTGACGCAGCTGTTTCCATTTCCGTCAAATCATCTAAACTATCATTAAAGGAGAAAAAGAATCATGAAAGTATACAATAAAATCACAGACCTTATCGGACACACCCCTCTGCTTAAGCTCAACAACCTTTCCGCCGGGGAAAAACTGGAAGCGGACGTGCTGGTAAAGCTTGAATACTTTAACCCGGCCGGCAGTGTAAAGGACCGAATCGCCCTCGCCATGATTGAGGAGGCAGAAAAAGCAGGTAAAATCAAGCCCGGCGCGGTGATTATTGAGCCGACCAGCGGCAACACCGGCATTGGCTTGGCGTCTGTTGCGGCGTCCCGCGGTTACCGCGCGATTCTCACCATGCCCGAAACCATGAGCGTTGAGCGCAGAAACCTGCTCAAAGCCTACGGCGCTGAGATTGTGCTCACCGACGGCGCAAAGGGCATGAAAGGTGCTATTGCCAAGGCAGAGGAGCTGGCGGCTTCCACCCCCAACAGCTTCATTCCCGGCCAGTTTGTCAATCCGGCGAACCCTGCCGTCCATCTTGCAACCACCGGCCCCGAAATTTGGGAGGATACCGACGGCAAGGTTGACATTTTTGTAGCAGGCGTCGGCACCGGCGGCACCGTTTCCGGCACCGGCGGCTATCTCAAGCAGCAGAACCCCAACGTCAAGGTTGTCGCTGTGGAGCCGTCCGGCTCTCCGGTGCTCTCCAAGGGCGTTGCCGGACCGCATAAAATCCAGGGCATCGGCGCCGGCTTTGTGCCCGACACGCTGAACACCGGGGTTTACGACGAAATCATCACCGTCGAAAACGAGGACGCGTTTGCAACCGGCAGAGCGCTCGCCAGAAGTGAGGGCGTGCTGGTCGGCATTTCCTCCGGCGCGGCGGTTTGGGCGGCGCTTCAGCTTGCCAAACGCCCCGAAAACAAGGGCAAAACCATTGTGGCGCTGCTTCCCGACACCGGCGAGCGTTACTTGTCCACCCCAATGTTCGCAGAATAAAATCACAAAGAAAAACGGGCTGTTTTCACAGCCCGTTTTGTTATAGCTTCTGATTGAGTTCTTTCATCGCGGCAAAGGTTTCCACGCTGATGACGTGCTCGATTTTGCACGCGTCGGCGGTGGCGCGTTCCTCGCTGACGCCCAGCTTCATAAACAGCTCGCTGAGCACCGTGTGGCGTTCATAGGTGCGCTCGGCAACCTCCAGTCCGGCGGCAGTCAGGTTCAGTCCGCCGTCCTTTCCTACGGTCAAATAGCCGCCGTCACGCAGCAGGCCGACCGCGCGGCTTACGCTGGGCTTTGAATAGCCCATTTCCTCGCAAACGTCAATCGAGCGAACAAAGCCCTTGCGTTTTTCGAGCACATATATGGTTTCAAGGTACATTTCACCGGATTCTTTCAGCTGCACCTGCATCACTCCCAACAAGTTATTATCATTAATATACCACAAAATTTTGCGAGAATCAACTGCTTTTTTTGCGAATTGCCAACTTATGGCACAAACACTTGATTTCTTGAAAAGATTGGAGTAAAATATAACGGTATGAATTAATAAAGAAGGGTTGAAAATGCTTACACTCGACAAGATTTACCATGCTTCCTATGTGCTTAAGGACGTCATCCGTCCCACGCACCTCGTCAAGGCGGCGTCGATTACCGATAACTGCGAGGTATACCTCAAGCCCGAGAACCTGCAAATCACCGGTTCGTTTAAGGTGCGCGGCTCCGGCTACAAAATCTCACAGCTTTCTGACGAGGAAAAGGAGCGCGGCGTTATCGCCTGCTCGGCAGGCAACCACGCGCAGGGCGTTGCGCTTGCGGCGACAAAGTACGGCATCAAATCGCTGATTTGCCTTCCCGACGGCGCGCCTATTTCTAAGGTGGAGGCCACCAAGAACTACGGCGCTCAGGTTTGCATGGTTCCCGGTGTGTATGACGACGCCTACAACGAGGCGCTGCGTCTGCGCGACGAAAAGAACTACACCTTTATCCACCCCTTTGACGATGAAAACGTCATCGCCGGTCAGGGCACCATCGGTCTTGAAATTCTCAACGAAATGCCCGACGTTGACGCGGTTGTGGCGGCAATCGGCGGCGGCGGACTGCTTTCGGGCGTGGCTTGCGCGATTAAAAACCTGAATCCCAACATTAAGGTATACGGCGTTCAGGCTGAGGGAGCGCCCTCAATGGTCGAATCCATTAAGGAGGGACACCCCGTTCACCTCGATAAGGTTTCCACGATTGCCGACGGCATTCAGGTAAAAGAGCCGGGCGAGCATACCTTTGAATACATCAAAAAATACGTTGACGACATTGTTACCGTATCCGACGACGAAATCGCTTCCGCGATTCTCGCGTTGATTGAAACCCAAAAAATGGTTGCCGAGGGCGCCGGTGCGGCTCCTTTGGCGGCGGTCATGTTCAACAAGCTGCCTGTCAAGGGCAAAAAGATTGTCTGCATCGTGTCGGGCGGCAACATCGACGTAACGATTCTCAACCGCGTCATCAAGCGCGGCCTGCTGCGCTCGGGCAGACAGCAAACCCTGTGCATCGAATTGCAGGATAAGCCCGGTCAGCTGGTGGCGGTTTCCAAAATCATCGCCGACCTCGGCGCGAACGTCATCTCTGTTCACCACGAAAGAGCGGGCGAAGGCTCCGACGTTACCGCGGCGTACCTGCGTATTATCATCGAAACCCGCAACTTTGACCATGTGCAGCAAATTTCCGACGCGCTCACCGGCGCAGGTTTTAAATTAGTGTAATCAAATCTTTTATGACAGTTGTAGGAGGAAATAAAATGGAAAAAGTTTACACCCAAAACGCTCCCGACGCAATCGGTCCTTATTCCCAGGCGGTTAAGGCGAACGGTCTTGTGTTTACATCCGGTCAGATTGCCATCAACCCGGCAACCGGCAACGTGGAAGCGACCACCATCGAGGCGCAGACCGAGCAGGTTTGCACCAACCTCAAAAATGTGCTTGAGGCGGCAGGCAGCAGCCTTGACAAGGCGGTTAAAACCGTATGCTTTTTGGCGGATATGAACGACTTTGCGGCGTTCAACGCGGTTTATGGCACTTACTTTACCGGCAAGCCCGCGCGTTCCTGTGTGGCGGTAAAAACTCTGCCGAAGAACGTGCTCGTTGAGGTTGAGGTTATCGCGGAAGCGTAATATTCAGACAGATTATCAGCAAAAGGCAGGCTCATTGAGCCTGCCTTTATTTTTAATCCTTGCGTTTTGAGCTTAGCCGGAACAGGGCGATGTTCAGCACGGTAAACACGGCGATGGCGGCGAGAGAATAGAGCACCATAAAGTGAATGTTCACTTCATTGTGAAAGATATTCAGCTTCAATGCGAACAAATCCCCGAGCGACGCGGCAAACTGATGACCGTCCGCGCCGTTGAGAATCTTGTCGGCGTTGTCAATGGCCGGCTGCATCAGCGTGTTGCGCAGCAGCGCGGTAATTTGCGAGCCGGGAACGAGGTTCACGACGGTCTGCACCTTTTCGCTGAACTGACCGACGGGCATATACGCGCCCACCACAAAGCCGATGGCGACGGAAACCAGGATGCCGAACGCCGACAGCGTAGAGTCCTTTTTGAAGAACGATACAAACAGCATCAGCACCATCGTTGACGAAACCGAGCCGAGCAGCACAATCGCGTAAAGCAGCAGCACCTCCCACACCGTGTAAAGGAACGAGCCGCTGACAGCGAGAAAAATCAGTCCTGCCGTCAACAGAATCGACGCGGTAATAAACGCGCTGAGCGTTGCGCCCGAAAAATACGCCAGCACAACGGTTCTGCCCTTAACGGCAGCGGCGCTGTAGTCGTAGTCGATGCGCTCCATTTTGTCGTGCACCATCACCGAAAGGGCGTTGAGCGCGGCGGTGACAACCGAGGTGCCGACAACGCCGGCAATCAGCCACGCGTTGACAATAGCCTCAATATCCGAACGGTCGAGCAAATCTTTCAAACCGCCCAAGCGGTCGTTAATCACGTCAATATAATTGTTTTTTAAAAACAGCAGGAACAGTCCCAACACGATAATCTGCGTCAGCATCGACAGCAGCAGCGCGATTTTGTCCTTTGCATACACCTTGATATTGCGGATGGTCATGCCCTTGTAGGCACGCAAATTTCTTTTTGCCGTCATGTCAGTCACCCAGCCTTTTTCCCGTAACATTCAAAAACACATCGTCCATGTTGCCCTTGATAAATTCATAGTCCCTGATTTCACCGTGCTTTGTCAAAAGCGCGGTTGCCTGCGCGCTGCTTTCCATCGGCACGGTGTAGCAGTCGAGGTGATAGGTAAAGTCAAGTCCGCTATCGCGCAGCAGCTTATCGTTTTCTCTGCTTTGCGCGGTGTACCACAGCAGACGGTTGCCGGCATAGGTCTGCTTCAGATGATGGGGCGTGCCCTCGGCGGCAATTTTGCCGGTGTCGATAATAACCACCTTGTCGCACAGCGCGGTCTCCTCCATGTAGTGCGTGGTAAGAAACACCGTCAAGCCCGTTTCCTCGCGCAGCTTGTGGATGGTGCTCCACACCTTAGTGCGCGTCATCGGGTCAAGTCCCGTGGTCGGCTCGTCCAAAAAGAGAATCCTCGGGCGATTCAGCAGTGCACGCGCAATATCGACGCGCCGTTTTTGTCCGCCGCTGAGCCGTTCATAGCGGCGGTTGAGGATTTCTTCCAGCTCAAAGGTTTCGGTCAGCGCGGCAATCCGCGCCTTGGTTTCCGCCCTTGACAGACCGTAATACGCGGCGCGCGAAATCAAATTATCCTTGACGGTCAGCTGTTTGTCGAGCACGCTGCCCTGAAAGACAATGCCGATTAAATCCTTGATTTTATACGGCTCCTTTTCCAAATCATATCCGCCGATGCTCACCTCGCCCGACGTTTTTTCGAGTACGGTGCACAAAATATTAATGGTGGTGCTTTTGCCTGCGCCGTTGATGCCCAAAAAGGCGAAAAACGAGCCTTCCGCCACAGAAAAGCTGATGTCGCGCACGGCGTGCACCTCTTTGTAATCCTTCACCAAACGCTTGACTTCAATGATGTTGTTCATACCGTTTCCTCCACATGGTAATCTCACCCTATTGTACCACACTTTTTGCTAACCGAAAAGCTAAAATCGGCAACCTGCAAAATATCGCATGTAAGTTGCATGAAAAACTGCAAAAACTATTGAAAAAATTGTTGTATAATGATACAATCAATTTAGGCATATACCCGCATTTGTCTAATACTATTCTCAAATTGAAAGCAGACAATTTTCAGTTTGAGAGAAAACGCATTCGCGTTTTCCGATTGCGCAACATCGCAATTGTCGTCTCATACAATCTTGACGCGCCTGCGGCGCTGTTAAAAAGCAGTATGTCTGCTTTTTAATGAGGATTAGTATAAAAATGAAACAAAGGGGAAGATACCAATGAAAGTAAAAATTATTTCCGACAGCACCTGCGACCTTTCGCCCGAGCTGCTTGCAAAATACGATATTGCAATTGTGCCGCTTTATGTGCTGATGGGCGACAAAACGCAAAAGGACGGTCTGGAGGTTACGCCCGAGGACATCTACGCCTATGTCAGCGAAACCGGCAAGCTGCCGTCTACTTCGGCGCCGAATCTCGGCGACTTTGTTGATGAATTCAAAAAGTGGCGCGACGAGGGCTATGAGGTGGTTCACTTCAACATCAGCAGTGATTTTTCAAGCTCCTATCAAAACGCCTGCACCGCCGCGTCAGAGATGGACGGCGTGCAGGTGGTTGACACGCGCAATTTGTCCACCGGCTCGGGCTTGGTGGTGCTGCACGGCGCTGAGCTGGCGCAGCAAGGCAAGTCCGCCGCCGAAATTAAAGCCGCCTGCGATGCCATGGCGGACAAGGTTGAGGCGAGCTTTGTGGTGGACAGCATCGACTATCTCCACAAGGGCGGCCGCTGTTCGTCCGTTGCCGCGCTCGGCGCGAATCTGCTCAAGCTCAAGCCCTTAATTGAGGTTCTTGACGGAAAAATGAAGGCGGGCAAAAAATACCGCGGCAATATTGATAAGGTCATTCTCAACTATGTCACCGACAAGCTGCGCGACCGCGACGACATCGACAAGCACCGCATTTTTATTACCCACACCAAATGCAACCCTGTTACCGTTCAGCAGGTGCGCGGCAAAATCAACGAGCTGTATCCCGGTTTTGAGGAAATTCTCGAAACCACCGCCGGCTGTACCATCACCAGTCACTGCGGCCCCGGAACATTGGGTATTCTGTTTGTAAGAAAGTAACAAAAGAGAGTGAATCTTATGGCAAATCAAACTTCAAAAACACTTCGCAACCAAATGATGTATCAGGTGTTTGTGCGCAATTTCAGCGAAGAAGGCACCTTTGCGCAGGTGCAGGCGCGGCTTGACGACATCAAGGCGCTCGGCACCGACATCGTATGGCTCATGCCCATTCATCCCATCGGAAAGGCAAAGCGAAAGGGGACGCTCGGCTCGCCCTATGCCATCAGCGACTATCGCGCGATTAATCCCGAATTTGGCACGCTCGACGATTTCAAATCGCTTGTTGCCGCCATTCACGACAGGGACATGAAGTGTATTATCGACGTGGTTTATAACCACACTGCGCCCGATTCCGTGCTGCGAAACGAGCACCCGAAATGGTTTTTTCATAAGCCTGACGGCTCATTTGGCAACCGCGTAGGCGATTGGAGCGACATTATTGACCTTGATTATTCTAATAAAGAATTATGGAGATACCAGATTGATACCCTCAAAATGTGGGCGGAAATCGTTGATGGTTTCCGATGCGACGTCGCGCCGCTGATTCCGATAGCGTTTTGGGAGCAGGCGCGCCAAGAGGTGGAGCAGGTTCGCCCGGGCGCGATTTGGCTCAGCGAGTCGGTTGAGCCGAATTTCATTTTGTATTTGCGCTCGCAGGGCATGACTGCGCTGTCCGATTCCGAAATCTACCGCGCGTTCGACCTCAGCTATGATTACGACTGCTACGACGCGTTCAAGGCGGTGCTTTGCGGAACGGGCAGCCTGCAAGCCTATGCAGACGCGGTTAACCGTCAGGAATACACCTATCCCGACAACTATGTTAAGCTTCGCTTTTTGGAGAACCATGACCAAACGCGCGCGCGGTTCTTCCTGCCGGATGTAAAGCTTTTGAAAAACTGGACGGCGTTTATGTTCTTCCAAAAGGGCATGCCGCTGGTGTATGCCGGTCAGGAGCGCGGCGTGTCGCATTTGCCGAGCCTGTTTGACAAGGACACCGTGCCGTGGAACGGAGCAGAAACCGTTGATTTAAGCGATTATATCGCCGGGCTCGCCGCCATCAAGCGCGACGGCATTTTTACCGACAGCACCTATCAGGTCAAGGCAATAGGGGACAGCGTGCTGACCGCGACGCACGAAAAGAACGACAAAAAAGCCGTCGGTGTTTTCCCGGTCAAGGACTGCACCGCCTTTGTGCCCGTCGGTTTGCCCGACGGCGTTTATACCAATCTGATAGACGACACGCAAATCGAAGTATTCCGCGGCGGAATTCAGTGTTTTGGAAAAGCAATTATTTTAATTCGTAATTCGTAATGCGTAATAAAAAGGTCGGCTCGTTTTAAACTGAGCCGACCTTCACTATGTGTAATTTTATCAATGCCTTGGCAGTCCGCCTTTGATAAAAGCAAAGAAAAACGGCAAGTCAAACCTTGGTAAAATTCAAAGGCTTGACGCGCCGTTGCACTTTCTTTCTGTTAAATTTATCGTTCCCAAAGGCGCACTAACAGACGAGTTACTCGTCCCAGTTGTGCCAGACGTTTTGAATGTCGTCGTTGTCCTCGAACATGTCGAGCATTTTCTGCATTTTAACGGCGGTGTCCTCGTCGTCAATCTTGGTGTAGGTGCTTGGAACCATCTCCAGCTCCGCCGAAGCAAACACATAGCCGAGCTTTTCCATTTCGTCGCGCACCGCGCTGAAATCCTCGGGCTCGGTATAAACGGTGAAAATATCCTCGTCCGCCTCAAAGTCCGAAGCGCCGCATTCAAGCGCGTCGCTCATTACGGTGTCTTCGTCCTTCTCCAAATCCTCGCGCTCAATCACAATAACGCCCTTCTGCGAGAACATGAAGCTAACGCAGCCCTGGGTGCCCATGTTGCCGCCGAACTTGTCGAAGTAATGTCTGACCTCGCCTGCGGTACGGTTGCGGTTGTCAGTCAGCGCCTCAACAATGACCGCTACGCCGCTGGGACCGTAGCCCTCATAGGTAACGGCTTCGTAGTTGGTGGAATCGCTGTCATTCGCCGCTTTTTTAATAATACGCTCAATGTTATCGTTGGGCACGTTCGCCGCCTTCGCCTTGGCGATGGTGTCCTTTAATTTGGAGTTAACCGCAGGGTCTGCGCTGCCGCCGGTTTTAATCGCAACAATCAGCTCTCTGCCGATTTTGGTAAAAACCTTGGCGCGCGCCGCGTCGTTTTTGCCTTTTTTCTGTTTAATGGTACTCCATTTGTTATGTCCTGACATAAAATCATTCCTTTTCCATTTTATCTAGTTAAGTATATCACAAGGGAAAAGCAGTGTAAATAAATTAAAAGTTACAAATTCGTAATCAATTTACCGGCGTAAAAAAACAGACTGCTCTGCGGCAGCCTGTTTTTTGATTAATCCTTGGTGTATTCAATCGGTTGTTCAACGGTAGTGGGGGTGGCGCCGTCGGCGGCAGGCATCACAAATTCCTGGATAATCGTCAGCTTTTCGCCGTCAACGGTATACTTAAACGACTGGCTGCGTGTTTCCAGATAGAACGAGCTGAGCGTCACCTTGCCGTCATCGCAGCTGTAAAGTCCGTTCTCCACTTGCTTGGAGTTGGCGGTTTTGGTGGTAATATTATAGGTGCCGTCGCCGTTGAAGGTGAGCGTTTGCGACGCCATCTCGTTTTTGTTCGTCCAGCTTCCGACTGCATTGTCGTCCTTATTAAACTCACCCTCGCGCTTGATTTCTATGGGCGAGGCGGCCTTGTCGTCGAACTCAAACGCCATTTCCTCGGAATAAATGTTGGTCAGCTTCATGGTTTTGCCGGTAAACACGTTGCCGGAAACATCGTAGTAATACACGCCGTCAATCGAGTTGGTGTTTTCAATGTCCACAACCGCTTTGCCGACATTTGCCTTGCCGTCCTCAGAGTCGGTCACATCGTCGTCGGTGAGGCGGCGCAGGGTGTAGTTGCCAAAATACTCAAAGGAACCGATTTGAATTTTCAGTGTATCGTCCGGCTCGAAAACAAAATAGTAGTCGGCGGTCTGCGGCTCGTCTGCGGTGGCGGTCATGCCGGTCTGAACAGGCGCGGAGTAGTGCCAGCTTGTTTCGGCTTTGCTGCCGAACAGGTTGGTATTGACAACGCCGTTAAAAAGGAACAGGCGGCAAATCACGGCAAACAGTACCGCGCAAATGACAATTGCAGCGCTGATCACGATGGTGCGCTGCAGCACCTTGCTTTTGCCGGGAACCAGGGGGATTTCTTCCAAAACGGGAGAGTCGCCGTCAGCCTCTGCGGCAGCTTTTTCGGCTGCCATCTCCGCTTCTGCAAAGCTCGGCTCTGCGGCTTCAGCCGCCGAATCAGTAATTTCTGTATTTTCTGTATTTTCTGTATCCGTGTCGGGGGTCAATAATTCTTTATTCTCGTCCAACTGTGATACCTCCTTTTGAATTTTCAACCTTTATCATACTATATTTTTTTGAAGAAATCAACTGTTTTTTGCTTTTTACACGGGAATACCGCGCAAAAATAATAGTTACAATTTGGTTACAAATCCATTGCCAAACGCCGCGAACGGTGCTATACTATACAATGTATAGGAATGTAATCCGACATCACAGGAAAGGAAGAGGTACATGGTTAAATCAATGACAGGCTTCGGCAGATGCGAAACCGAGCTGAACGGCCGTGCCATAACCGTGGAGCTGAAAAGCGTCAATCACCGCTATTTCGAGTTCTCGTGCCGCATCACCAGGGGCTACAGCTTCTTGGAGGATAAGCTCAAGGCATTTGTCAACTCGCGTGTTTCGCGCGGCAAAATTGACATGTTCGTGTCAATCGGCGCCGATGACGACACGCCCGGCGAGGTCACCGTCAACCACAGCTTAGTGTCCGGCTATCTTGCCGCAATGAAAGAAATCAGCGAAACCTACGGCATCGAAAACGACGCCACCGTGGTTTCAATATCCCGTTTTCCCGACGTATTCACCGTCAACAAAGCGGCAGTGGATGAAGAACAGCTCACCGCCGACGTGCTTTCCGCCGCGGGCGTTGCGCTTGATTCCTTTATCGCCATGCGCGAGGCAGAGGGCGAAAAGATGAAGGCCGACATTCTCAGCCGCGCCAACACCATTCTTTCGATTGTGGATGAAATCGAGGAGCGCTCGCCGCAGACCGTTAAGGAATACGAGGCACGTCTGCTCGACCGCATCCGTCAAACGCTTGAAAACCTCAGCGTTGAGGTGGACGAACAGCGCATTCTCACTGAGGTTGCCGTATTTGCCGACAAGGTGGCGGTCGCCGAGGAAACCGTGCGTTTGCGCAGTCACTTTGATCAGCTTGCGCAGTTTTTGGACAAAAGCGAGCCGGTCGGCAGAAAAATCGACTTCATCATTCAGGAAATGAACCGCGAAGCGAACACCATCGGCTCAAAGGTGCAGGACGCCGTGCTGGCGCATAAGGTGGTTGACATCAAGAGCGAAATCGAAAAAATCCGCGAGCAAGTTCAAAACATCGAGTAAGGAGCAAAGGTATGAAGCTAATTAACATCGGCTTCGGCAACCTGGTCAGCAGCGACAAGCTGGTGGCGGTTGTCGCGCCCGATTCGGCGCCCGTAAAGCGTATTGTGCAGGAGGCAAAGGCAAACGGCTTGCTGATTGACGCGACCTGCGGCAGAAAATGCAAGTCCGTGCTGATTAACGAAAGCAACCATGTGGTGCTGTCCGCCGTGTCCTGTGAGACGATTCAAAACCGCGCTTCGGAAAGTGAGGAAAAGGATGAGCAATAAAAGAGGGATTTTGGTGCTCTACACCGGCTGCTCCGGTGTGGGAAAGGGTACCATTATGAAGCAGCTTTTGCAGCGCGACGACTCCCTGCG
>CADBSZ010000096.1 GCA_902797525.1 uncultured Ruminococcus sp.
GACATCAACTACGAGGTTGCCGTTGAGCGCGAAAAGCTTGTTCGTCATGACGTTATGAGCCATGTTTACGCTTACGGCGTGCAGTGTCCCAACGCAAAGGGAATTATCCATTTGGGAGCGACCTCGTGCTATGTCGGTGACAACACTGACATCATCATCATGACCGAGGGTTTGCGGCTTATTCGCGACAAGCTCATTACCGTTATCCGCAATCTTGCAAAGTTCGCGGATGAATACAAGGCGCTGCCCACCCTCGCATTTACCCACTTCCAGCCGGCACAGCCCACCACCGTGGGCAAGCGCGCCACTCTGTGGCTGCAGGAGCTGCTGATGGATTTGGAGGACGTGGAATACCAGCTTTCCAAAGCAAAGCTGCTCGGCTCAAAGGGTACCACCGGCACCCAGGCGAGTTTCCTTGAACTGTTTGACGGCGACCACGAAAAGTGCAAGGCGCTCGATAAAAAAATCGCTGAAAAAATGGGCTATCAGGCGTGCTTCCCCGTGTCGGGACAAACCTATTCACGCAAGCTTGATTCCCAGTTCCTTAATGTTTTGGCAGGTATTGCGCAGTCGGCTGCAAAGTTCTCCAACGACATCCGCCTGCTCCAGCACCTCAAGGAAGTGGAAGAACCCTTCGAAAAGAACCAAATCGGTTCCTCTGCAATGGCATACAAGCGCAACCCCATGCGCAGCGAGCGCATCGGTTCGCTTTCCAGATATGTGATGGTCGACGTGCTCAACGGTTATTTCACCACCGCTACCCAGTGGTTTGAGCGCACCCTCGACGACTCCGCCAACAAGCGTTTGAGCGTTCCCGAGGCATTCCTTGCGGTTGATGGTATTCTGTCGCTGTACGCAAACGTTGCCGACGGCTTGGTGGTTTATCCCAAGGTCATCGAGCAGCGCCTCAGAAAGGAACTGCCCTTCATGGCGACCGAAAACATCATGATGGACGCTGTGAAAAAGCGCGGTGCAGACCGCCAGCAGCTACACGAAAGAATCCGCGTTCATTCCATGGCGGCTTCCAAGGTGATTAAGGAAGAAGGCGGCGAAAACGACCTGCTTCAGCGAATCGCTGCGGATGAAGCATTCGGCGTAACGCTCGAGGAGCTGGAGAACATTCTGCAACCCGAAAAATACACCGGCAGAGCCAAGGAGCAAACCGAGGATTTCCTCAGCGAATGTGTTGCTCCTGTGCTTGAAAAATACAAGGATATTCAGTCCGATAAACCCGAAATCAACGTATGATAAAGCTTGTAGGGAAGATTTTGCGGTCTTTCAACCTGCGACATTTCGTGGGTTTGGCAGGGCAATTCCTGTCACTGCATTCTTTTTAAAGATAGAAATAAAGGAGAAACAACCATGGTAAAAGCAATCGTAGGCGCCAACTGGGGCGACGAGGGCAAGGGCAAAATCACCGACGTTCTCGCCAACGACAGCGACATCGTCATCCGTTTTCAGGGCGGTGCAAACGCAGGCCATACTATTATCAACGACTACGGCAAGTTTGCCCTGCATCAGCTGCCGTCGGGAGTGTTCCATCAGAATATTATCAACATCATCGGCAACGGCGTTGCTTTCAGCGTTGAAAACTTCGTCAAAGAAATGCAGGAACTCAAGGATCGCGGTGTGCCCGAGCCAAACATCATCATTTCCGACCGTGCGCAAATTGTCATGCCTTACCACGTTGCTTTTGACTGCTATGAGGAAGAGCGTCTCGGCAAAAATTCTTTTGGTTCCACCAAAAGCGGCATCGCGCCCTTCTATTCCGACAAATACTCCAAAATCGGTTTTCAGATTAACGAGCTTTACGACGATCCCGAATCGTTGAAGGCGAAGATTCACCATGCGCTCGAAATCAAGAACGCCATTTTGAAGAATCTCTACAACAAGCCTCCCATCACCGAGGAAGAAGTTTTTGATAAGCTGATGGAATACAAACAGCAGCTTGCGCCTTATGTCGGCGACGCGTTCATGGTGGTACATAACGCGCTCAAAGAGGGCAAAACCATTCTGCTCGAGGGCCAGCTCGGTTCCTTAAAGGACACCGACTTTGGCATTTATCCCATGGTTACCTCATCCAACACCATCGCTGGTTACGGCGCGGTCGGCGCAGGCATTCCGCCCTATGAAATCAAAGAAATTGTCACTGTTGTCAAGGCGTATTCCAGCGCTGTCGGCGCAGGCGAGTTTGTTTCCGAGATTTTCGGAGATGAGGCAGATGAGCTGCGCAGACGCGGCGGCGACGGCGGCGAGTTTGGCGCAACCACCGGCAGACCGAGACGTATGGGTTGGCTCGATTTGGTTGCCACACGCTACGGCTGCATGGTGCAGGGCGCAACGCAGGTTGCCTTCACCGTTCTCGACGTTCTCGGCTATCTCGACGAAATTCCCGTTTGCGTGGGCTATGAACTCGACGGTGAAGTGATTGATTACTTCCCGTCCACCACAAAGCTCAAAAGATGCAAGCCGATTCTCAAAAAGCTGCCCGGCTGGAAGTGCTCCATCAAGGGCATCAAAAACTATGACGCGCTGCCCAAGGAGTGCCGTGACTACATCGAATTTGCCGAAAAGGAAATCGGCGTTCCGATTAAAATGGTCTCCAACGGCCCGGCAAGAAGCGATATTATTTACAGATGATTTTCAGGGGCGTACCCATGCGTGCGCCCTCAATTCTTTTTTACATGGGGGAAAGCTATGAAGGAAACTGTGCTCGTGCTCGACTTCGGCGGTCAGTATAACCAGCTGATTGCGCGCCGTGTGCGCGAATGTAACGTATATTGCGAGATTTTGCCCTATACGGTTGACATTCAAAAGATTAAGGAAATCAATCCTGCCGGCATCATTTTTACCGGCGGTCCCAACAGCGTCTATGACGAAAGTTCGCCGCACTATACGCCCGAGATTTTCACCCTCGGCATTCCCATCCTCGGAATTTGCTATGGATGTCAGCTTATGGCATATTCGCTCGGCGGCAACGTGATTTCCGCCACAGACAATTCGGTCAGCGAATACGGCAAAACCGACACAAATTATAACACCGACAACGTGCTCTTCCGCGCCATTCCCGAAAACGGCGTTTCGTGGATGAGTCACCGCGACTATATCAACGAGGTGCCCGAGGGATTCACCGTCACTGCAACCACCGAGCACTGTCCCGTTGCCGCGATGGCAAACGACAAAAAAAGACTCTATGGTGTACAGTTTCACCCCGAGGTGAACCACACTGAGCACGGTAAGGATATGCTCCGCGCGTTTCTTTATGACGTGTGCGGCTGTCAGGGCGAGTGGCAGATGGACAACTTTATCGAAACCACCGTTGCGCAGTTAAAGGAGCAAATCGGGGACAAGGGCGTGGTGCTCGGACTTTCCGGCGGCGTCGATTCCTCTGTTGCCGCCGCGCTGCTCAGCAAGGCAATCGGCAGTCAGCTCACCTGCGTATTTGTCGATCAGGGACTTATGCGCAAGGACGAGGGCGACTTTGTGGAAGAAACCTTCACCAAGCTGTTCGACATGAACTTTGTCCGCATTAATTGTCAGGATGAGTTTTTAGCGAAGCTCAAGGGCGTCACCGATCCCGAGGAAAAGCGTAACATCATCGGCACCGAGTTTTATAATGTGTTCTGGAATAAAATCCGCGACAGCTATGGCTCCGGCTTTTTTGCGCAGGGCACCATTTATCCCGACCGCATTGAAAGCGGCAAGGGTGACGCGGCAAAAATTAAAACTCACCACAATCAGGTGGGCGTTCCCACGGATATTCATTTTGAGGGCGTAATCGAGCCGCTAAAGGACTTGTTCAAGGACGAGGTGCGCGCTGTCGGCGAAAAGCTCGGCCTTCCGCATGAACTTGTGTGGCGCCAGCCATTCCCGGGCCCCGGACTCGGTGTGCGCGTTATCGGCGAAATCACCGCCGAGCGCGTCAAAACCCTTCAGGAAGCCGACGCAATTCTCCGTGACGAAATGGACAAATGCGGCTACGCCAAAGAGCTCAGCCAGTTCTTTGCGGTTCTCCCGGGCGTCAAAACCGTCGGCGTTATGGGCGACGCGCGCACCTACGACGAGCTTATCGCCATCCGCGCCGTTACCACCGACGACTTCATGACCGCCGACTGGGCAAAAATCCCCTATGAAATCCTTGGCAGACTCTCTAACCGCATCATCAACGAGGTAGAACACGTCAACCGCGTCGTCTATGATATCACGAGTAAGCCCCCGGGCACGGTGGAATGGGAATAAA
>CADBSZ010000097.1 GCA_902797525.1 uncultured Ruminococcus sp.
TCAGGCGTCAGCCTGCCTGCACTCTCCGCCTTGCTCTGCAAAATTTTCCGTCAATATCTGCTATAAAGCCTTTTATTGCTACTTCGTATTAGTCTCTTTTACAATTCTGCCGGAAAAAATTTCGCAAAGCCCTTGCCATTTTCCCCAAAAAACGATATAATAATTCAAAAGGTTAAAATTTTGTAATATTTTAGTGCGCCTATGACGGCATTCGTTTAACGGAGACGGCTATCAAACGGCGCGTCAAACCATCGTTCGTTAAAAACGTCGGCAGAACAAAGTGCTTGACAGAGTGCGGACAAAGCGTTGCCGCTGTTTTAAATCGGAGCGCGGCGATACGATGATTCATTCTAAACAAGGGGGTGTTTCCTTGAAGAAAGTATATATTGCGGTTATTTGTCTTTCCGCGGTGCTGTGCTGCGTGTTCGGCATTCTGTTTTTTAGGGAGACATTTTTTCCCGAATCTCCCGTTGCCACGCCGGACGGAGGGGTATCCTTCGCCACGCAGGACGAGGTGCTTGAAGCAGGCGAAAGCAGGGTGCTGACCGTCGAAAATGAAGCGGACGTCATTTCATGGGAGTCCTCCGACAGCGGTGTTGCCGCGGTTGACAGCGGCGGCAGGGTGGACGCGCGCAAGGCAGGCACGGCGGACATCACCGTGACGCTGGACGGCATCAGGCACAGCTACCGCCTAACCGTTACCGAAGCGCAGACCAAAGAAAAGCAGGACTTGTTTTCCACCGCGATTACCGCCAACCGTGATATTGAACAGAAAAACCGCAGCAGCGGCAGCGAGCGGCTTCCCTATGAAATTCAGGTGAACCGCAAGCAAAACTGCGTAACGGTGTTCACCTATGACAAGGACGGCAGCTACACCGTTCCCGTCCGCGCGATGGTGTGTTCCTGCGGCAAGGACGACGCCACCGACACAGGCGAATTTGTTATTTATCAGCACACCCGGTGGCACCCCTTGGTTAACGACGTGTTTGGGCAATACGCCAGCTCTTTCTCGGAGGACTTGCTGTTTCACAGTGTTCCCTATACGGATTTGGCGCATGATACGCTGAAAACCGAGGAGTTTAACAAGCTGGGCGAGGCCGCCTCAAAGGGCTGCGTGCGTATGGCGGTGTCGGACTGCAAGTGGATTTGTGATAATATTGCCGCCGACACGGTGATTAAAATCTTCGACAGCGACGACGCGCTGCCGCTCGGCAAGCCCGAAGCCATCCGTATTACCGATTTGTCGCTCGGCTGGGATCCGACCGACAGCGACAGTGAAAATCCCTACAACCAAAAGCTGCCGGTTATCAGCGGCGCGTGGGACGTCACCATGTCCGCCGGCACGGCTTATGACATAAAAAGCGGCATTACCGCACAGGACACCTGCGGAAACGACATTACCGACAAAATAGAGGCGATTGGTAATGTCAATCCCAACCGCAAAGGCGTTTATAAAGTAACCTACACCGTCACCGACGCGCTGCACCGTTCGGCGCGCAGGGACATAACCGTTACCGTGGAGTGAATTGAAAATGACTGAAAAAGAAAAAATGCTCGCCGGCGCGCTTTACGACGCGTCAGACAGCGAGCTTGCAGAGCTTCGAAAAACCGCGCACAATCTTTGCAAGGACTACAACGACACCTACGAGGACGAGCGCGAAAAGCGCCTGCAAATTATGCGGAAATTCTGGGGCGACAGGGCAGAGGACATTTATCTTCAAGGCCCCATTCAGTTTGACTACGGAGTTTTCACCACCTTTGGCAAGGGTTTTTACGCCAATTTTAATTTGACGGTGCTCGATTGTTGCCCCGTTATCTTCGGCGAAAATGTGTTTGTCGGCCCCAACTGCACCTTTGCAACGCCGATACACCCCATGTCAGCCGAAGAACGCAAGCCATATGTGAACGCAAAGGGCGTGATGACCTGCCGCGAATACGCAAAGCCCGTCACCGTGGGCGACAACTGCTGGATTGCATCAAACGCGGTGATTTGCGCCGGCGTTACCATCGGAGAAGGGTGCGTCATCGGCGCAGGCAGCGTTGTTACGCGCGACATTCCGCCCCATTCCTTTGCTGCGGGTAATCCGTGCAGAGTGATTCGAAAAATTGAACATACATAAAAACGGACAGAAGCTTTTTCCGTAGCAGGAAATCGTTTCTGTCCGATATTTTTTATTCTATTAAACCAGCTCTGCCTTAATGGCTGCAAGCAGCTCGTCATAGGTTTCAAACGCGGGCAGGTTGGGGTTGTCCGCCTTGATTTTGTCGGTGCTCTTAAACAAAAAGCCTGCCTTGCTGGCGTTAATCATGCCCAGGTCGTTGTAGCTGTCGCCGCTGGCAATGGTTTCAAAGCCGCAGGACTGCA
>CADBSZ010000098.1 GCA_902797525.1 uncultured Ruminococcus sp.
ATACCGCGCGCGGAGCAAAGCTTTTTCAACAGTTCATAATTAACCATGGAACGCACCTCCGCAATTGATGTATTCGGCAATCAGCCGAGCGGTATTTTCCACATCCGCAAGAGAAATGACCTCGACAGGCGTGTGCATATAGCGCTGCGGAATGGAAACCACAGCCGTTTTGACACCGCTTTTGCTGACGGCAATATGGTCGCCGTTGGTGCCGGTGGAGCCTGCAATCGGCTCAAGTTGACAGGGAATGTTTTTCTCCTTGGCAACGGCAATCAGTTTATCGGACATAGCGCGGTTCATGACGGAAGATATACAAATCATGGGGCCTTTGCCAAGCTCGATTTTTCCATACTGTCCCGAAATGTCGGGCTGCGCGGCAAAGCTGACGTCAACGGCAATCGCCTCGTCGATGTCAAATTGAAACGCGCCGGTTTTTGCGCCTGTGCCGTAGGTTTCCTCCTGCGTGCTAAGGAGAATAATGACGCGGTATTCGTCGGTTGAAATCAGTTCCGCAGCGCGAATCAGCGCGGCAACGCCGCAGCGATCGTCGAGTGCCGGAGCAGTGATTTTATCGCCAAGCAGCGTTTGCGGCTGCGCGGCAAAGGTGAGGGTGTCCCCTATATTGAGTTGTTGACGGAGCTGTTCGGCAGGCATGCCGAAATCCACCCATGTTTTGGAAATGGGCGTCGCTTTTCCCTCGTTGCCGTCGGTGAGGTGCGGCGGCAGACAGCAAACCGTACCCTTTAAACCGTTTTCGGCGACCAGAACGCAGTCCTGAAGTACGCGAATATCAATACCGCCGAGCTTATCGACCTTGACAAAGCCGTCGTCGCTGATGTCGGTGATGATAAAACCGATACGGTCAAGGTGCGCATCGAGCAAAATGGTTTTTTCAGCGTTCGGATTGCCGAGCAGCGCAAACAAATTGCCGTTGCAATCGGTTTGAATCTCGCCAAACGACGCAAGGTATTTTTCAGCGCACCTGAGCGCTGGGGCTTCGCTGCCCGAAACGCCGAAGGTGCTGCACAAATCGAAAATGATGCTTTGAAGTTCCATATGCATTTACTTTAAGCCGTTAACAATGGACTTAAAGTGGTTCCCTCTTTCCTCAAAATTCCTGTATAAGCCAAAGCTTGCGCTGGCAGGAGACAGCGACACAATGTCGCCCTCTTTGGCGCTTGCCGCGGCTGCCGCGACGGCTTCTTCCATGTTGGTGACGTTGATGATTTGAATGGCGCCGGGACTGTAGTTTGGCGCCTCTTTGACAGCCGCTTCAATTTTTGGCGCGGTGTCACCCAAAAGAATCAGCGTTTTGACCTTGTTGTTAATCACGGGACCGAGCGGCTCGTACGGAATATGCTTATCATAGCCGCCGGCGATGATAATAATTTTATCACTATAGAGTGAAAGCGTGCCAAGCGCGGTGCGCGTGGGGCTTGACGCGATGGAGTCGTTGTAGTATTTTACGCCGTTAAACTCGCGTACGAACTCAGCACGATGCGCAACGCCGCCAAAGGTTTTTGCCACCTCGACAATGGTTTTTACGTCCACAATGCCCCATACCGCGGAGATAGCGGCAAGATAGTTTTCAACATTGTGCATGCCGGGGATTTTGATGTCGCGATAATCCATGACCTCGGTGACTTTTCCGTAGTCGCTGTAAACAATTTTGGTGCCGTCAAGATAGGCGCCGTTGAAAAGCTTTTCCTTGACGGAAAACTTTGTAAGCTGTCCGCGCACGGAATCGGAAAAACCGTTGGCAATATCGTTGTCAAGATTGAGCACCGCCTTGGAAAAGGCGTTTTGGTGCAAAATGATATTCTTTTTGGAATCGACATATTCCTGCATATCCTTGTGAATGTCAAGGTGGTTGGGCGCAAGATTAGTGACAACCGCGATGTCAGGGCTTTTGCGCATGGAAATAAGCTGAAAGCTCGACAGTTCAACCACTGCGTAATCCTCTGCTTTGACGGTTTCAATCTCAGGCAAAAGAGGCTTGCCGATGTTGCCGCCGAGATGAACGGTTTTTCCCGCCGCCTTGAGCATTTCGGATATGATGGTGGTAGTGGTGGTTTTGCCGTCGGAGCCTGTGATGGCAATCGTGTTGCACGGACAAAGGTCGAAAAAGACCTCCATTTCTGAAGTGAGCACAACGCCGTTTTCGCGCAGCTTCACCAGTTCGTCTTTATAAAACGGCGTACCCGGGCTGCGGAACACAATGTCCGCCTGAATGTTATTGAGATAATCGTCGCCGAGCAGCAGCGTCGCGCCGTACGACTGCGCCTTGACGCCGTTTTCGCCTAAATCCTCGAGCTTTTTGCGGTCGCAGGCAATTACCTTGCAGCCCTTTTCCGCAAACTGCTTAATCAAGGGCAGGTTGCTGGTGCCGATGCCGATGAATGCAACGGTTTTTCCCGCGACAGATTCAAAAAATGCGTTCATAGTCGTATTCATAGTATCCCTCTTATCGTAAAAAAGTCGACCATTGTTATTATACTAACAAACGGAAAAAATTTCAACTAAAATAACGATATTGCAATCATAATTCAAAAATGTTACAATAACAGCAGAAGCGAGAGGTGAAATGATGCTCTATGATTTTATTATTGCGGATAAAAACGCAAAAAAACCGATGTACCGCCAAATATATTTGTCGGTGCGCAAAGCGATTGAAAACGGCAATTTAAAAAAGGGCAGCAAGCTGCCTTCTATCCGCAAGCTCAGCGCCGACAAGGGCATTTCAAAAACCACCGTGCAGAGCGCGTATGACCAGCTTTGCGCCGAGGGCTATATCGTCAACAAACCGCAGAGCGGTTATTTTGTGGCAGCGGCGTTTGAAAACATCCCGAAAACTGCGGACAGGATTTATGCGCAGACGCAGGAAAGCCGCTATTTTTCCTATGACTTCAGCGGCAAGAGCATTGACGAAAACATTGTTGATCTCGCGGAATGGAAAAAGAATATCAAGGATATTATCAACCGCAATTATCTTTTGACCTCTTACGGCGATGTGCAGGGAGAGGAAGCGCTGAGAATTGCACTGCAAAAATACGCGCTCGGCACAAGAAGTGTGAACGCGCAGGCTGACAATATTGTGGTGGGCGCAGGCACGCAGGCTATTCTGGTGCTGCTGTGTTCGCTGATTGGCTTCGGAAAACGGATTGCGATGGAAAAACTGAGCTTTGTTCAGTCGGAATGGGTGTTCAAAAGCTTTGATTATGATGTGGTGTATTTTGACTGCGACGATTACGGAGCCACGGTTGATTCTTTAAAAGAATTATCCCCTGATGTGATTTTAATTAACCCGAATTTTACGGGCGGCAGAGGCGACAACATGCCGGTAACGCGCCGTCTGGAGATAATTGACTGGGCGCGTGAAAACAACGCGTTGATTATTGAGGACGACTACAACGGCGAGCTGCGCTACTCTACCCTGCCGATGCCGTGCGTGCAGAATTATGATACGGAAAACACGGTGTATGTCGGCTCGTTTTCAAAGGTACTGCTTCCGTCAGTGCGCATCAGCTACACGGTTTTGCCGCAGAAGCTGATGGCGCGTTATAACAGCGCAAAGCGCTTGATGAACCAGACGGCAAGCAAAACCGAACAGCTGGCGCTGGCTAAATATATTGAAAGCGGCAAAATTGAGGCGCATTTACGCAAGGCGCGGCGCGTTTATCTGGAAAAAAGCCGTTTGTTGCAGGAAAGCGTGAAAAAGTACTTTCCCGAAGCGGATCGTGACTTTAACGAAACGTCACTGTATTTGACGCTGAAGCCGCCGTTTGAAGCGGACAGAGAACAGATTGAGCAGGATTTGGCGCAGAAGTCGGTGCGGCTGATGGCGAGCAACAAGGGAAATGATGTGTTCACCCTAAGCTTTTCGGGAATTGCGCAGGAAAAAATTGACGAGGGCGTCCGATTGGTGTGTGAGAGTATTTTTCAAAATAAAAAGACGATATGACACGCCGCAATCACTATTGATCAAAAGACGTCATAGCTGCAACGTCGCGTTGTTGCATACGGCGCATTTTGCGCCAGCTTAAAAAGGCGTAGATGTCGTTGATGAAAAACATCACAAAGCAGACGATGACGGAAACATAGGATAAATTCTCAAACGCAGCTAGCGACCACAAAACAATCAATACGATATCGTTGGCGGCATATGCGAGCGAAAACCATTCGCTGCGGCGCGCGGTGAGATAAACCGCGAGAAAGCTGGTGTAGACCGATATGGTGCTTGGTATGAGATTTGCGGTGTTCAGGGATATTAAGATAAAATAAAATAAAATCGTTACCGCCGCGCTGAGGACGAATGCAAACGCCATTTCGCGTTTGGATATACACTTGACGGCTACCTCTGCCCTGTTTTGACGGAACGGATGGCGCAGCCACGCAATCAGCGCGACCACAGCCATGGGAGCGGTCATGCCCATATAGGTGACCATTTCGCCGTAATAGCCAAAACCGAGAGCGATAAATCCATAGGCAACGGAAAAAACCAAGCCGAGGGCCTGACCGATGGGATTGCCCTTGGCATTGATGATGATGTAGCTGACGCCGATTATCGCCGAAAGCGGATTCACCCAGTTGATGCGGTCAAAAAGTACGAACGCAGCGATTACCGAAACGACTGAAAAGCACCAAAGGCACCACTCAAACTTTGTAAAATAGCGAAACAAATTCATAGTATACTCCCAAAAAAAGCATTCGCCTTGCAGCTTCAAAGACCTAACGCTGCAAGAACGAATGCTTTTTCAACATTCACTACCCGGTGGCAGTTAATCTATTTAATGTAACAGACTGCTGATTACGATGACAATAACACCGATGAGTGCTCCGATTAATGACAGCCACTTTTTTTTCGCATGCATAAGATGCGGCAGCAGCTCAAACGCAACAATATACAGTATCATTCCCAAGGTGAGCGAAATCAATATTCCGATAACAAAGTCATTCATTGCGCTCCAAAGGGTTTTCATAATCAAACCGCCGATAAAGGTCGATAAAAACACGGCGAAAAACAGAATCAGTTTTTTACGGCGCGATTCTTTTCTGAGCGTCGAATAAATCACCATTCCCATCGGGATGTTGTGCAATCCTACGCCGAGCGCTATCAGCAAACCGAGGCGGGTGGATTGCGTTGAAATACTGTAAACGGACATTCCCTCAATTACATTATGAAGAATAACCGCTACAGATGAAATAATGCCGATATGGATGACATTTTCATCAGAGCATTCATGTTCAAAGCCGTGCGCGTGGTCGTGCTCGGGAATAAGAAAATCTAATAATTTTAAGAGCACAATTCCCAATACGACACACACCGGCAAAACAAAGATATGTTCATTGTTAAGGTGCTCAAAAGCCTCCGGCAGCAAATCCATAACCACCAGAGCAAGCATTGTTCCGAACGCGACCGAAATCGAGAGCTGTTCAATCAGTTTTGTGTTCCTGACCGATTTTGCTATGACCGCGCCAGCAATGATAAATATTCCCAGAAAAAAAGTTATCAGTAAACCCATTTATTACTCCTGTTATAATTGAAATATCAGAGTTTGCGACACTGCTTGCAAATGCCGTAGAGCACGGTGTTTGCTTTGTCAATCGTAAACTCGTCGCTTTGGGCAAGATTTTGAATCAGCATTTCTGCGCCCTGCATGTTCATGTGGTAGGTTTTGCCGCATTTTTCACAGGAAAGATGCAGACATTCCTTGCAATGCGCGCCGTCGGTGTATTGATAAAACACCTCGCGGCTGCCGCTTTGATTAACGCGGCGAATCTTGCCCTCTTTTTCCAGCTCGGAAAGATTGCGGTAGACCGCGCTGATGCTGACGCCCTCGCCCGCAAGCGCGGATTCAAGCTGTTTTGCAGACAGCTTTTCGTCGGCATGGGCGGAAAGATATGCGAGCATTGCCTTTCGCTGCTTTGTCATGTACTTTGACAAACCCGTGCACCTCCAAATTTGCGATTCATTCGCAAATCATTATAACAGATAGCGAACCGAAAGTCAACCAATTTGCAAATAATTCGCAAATTGGCAACATAACGTTGCTTTCAGTGCGCCTTTGGCAACGTGACGTTGCATCCGGTGCGCCTTTGGACAGCGCGGTAAAACAGAAAAATCGGTGGGACGGCGCGTTTGAGGTTTTTTCAACCGCTTTTTCCGGAACGGTTGACACAGGAATCATTATCGGCGTTGTTTCGACGATTTTGAGACGATCCCGGCGCTGTGTTCCGAATGCGGATTTCCGAATTTTTCGGCATGGGAACTTATTTTGGAAACGTTCTTGGCTTGTATTTCCGCAAAAAAGGACAAAAAGAAGGTGAAAAAAATCACGAAGAATTACCTCTATTTTAACATAAAGTAAGAAATAGCGCAAAAAAAACGTCACGCAGGATTCTTTCCGGCATGACGGTTTATACTATTATTCTATATTAGAATTATTCCCACTCGCTCCCTGCAAAATAATCTTAACAGTATTTGTTTAAGCATTTTAGCACGGAGTATTTCTATTATTTGTATTGTAAATAAAACACAGGCTATCAAAAATTCTGTTGCCGGTTTGTTGCCACGAAACAAGATTAGTATAGCATAAACAGCCCTTAAAATCAACACTTTAAAGCGATAAATTGAT
>CADBSZ010000099.1 GCA_902797525.1 uncultured Ruminococcus sp.
CACTGTTTGCCCTGCCGGTCAATTTGGCGCTGAAAAAAATTCATTAATTTTTAATTTGCGCGAAAGCTCCTTGCACTGCAAGGGGCTTTTTATTATGTAAGCGCTGATTCATTCAAACGTATGACAGTGGTTCGTAGGGGCAACCCACGCGGTTGCCCGTTTTCGCAGAAAATGTCACTACAGTTTTAAATCCAACTTTGATTTAATCAGCACTTACTGATAGAGCGTTCATTAAATGCGTATCCTTCTGCTGTCATTTTGAGCGGAACACAAACAAACCAAAAAAATCACAAAAAAATCCAAATTTCTCTTGACAGCAAGTGTACTATAGTGTACTATTTAACTGTAGTACAGAGTAGTACAATAAAGAGGTGATGTTATGTTTCAAATTGATTCCGCGTCGCGGGTGCCGATTTACGAGCAGTTGAAGCACAGCGTAATTCAGCTTGCCGCCACGGGGGTGCTCAAGCCCGACGACCAACTGCCGCCGGTGCGCGCGCTGGCGTTGCAGCTCGGCATTAACCCCAACACGGTGGCAAAAGCGTACCGCGAACTGGAGAGTGAGGGCTTTACCTACTCGGTAGCAGGCAAGGGTAGCTTTATCAGCCCCACGCTGAGCGCGCACAACGCCCTGCAGCGCAAGGTGATGACGGATTTTGCGGAGCTGTGCCTTAGGGCGCGCGGCTTGGGCATTGACAAACAACTGCTTCACAGCGAAGTTGACAGGCACTATTCGGGAGGCGAAAACCATGATTGAGATTAAAAACCTGACCAAAAAATTTGACAAGACCATCGCGCTCGACGGGCTGAGCCTGACCGTTGCGAACGGCTCGGTGACGGGCTTAATCGGCAGCAACGGCGGCGGCAAATCAACCCTGCTGCGGCTGGTTTCCGGCGTGTTTATGCCCGACGGAGGCGCGGTGCGCATCGACGGTGAGGCGCCGTTTGACAATCCGAAAATCAAAGAAAACTGCTTTTTCGTGAGTGATTTTCCGTTTTTTTACACCGACAGCACGCTCAACAACACAGCGGCGCTGTACCGCAAAATCTATCCACACTGGAGCGACGCGGAGTTTGACCGCTGCTGCACGGTGTTCCCGATTGAGCGCAACAAACGCATTATCAGCATGTCAAAAGGCATGCAGCGGCAGGCGGCGCTGATTTTGGCGCTGTCGACCTGTCCGAAGTATCTTTTCCTCGACGAAATTTTCGACGGACTGGACGCGGTGGTGCGCTTGGTCTTAAAGCGGCTGCTCGCCGAACGCGTGGACGCAAACAACATGACTGTGCTGATTGCCTCTCACAATCTGCGCGAGCTGGAAGATTTGTGCGACCGCATTTGCCTGCTGCATCAGGGCAAAATTGTGGTGGAGCGCGACATCGACTCGCTGCGCACGCAGTACCGCAAGGTACAAATCGGCTTTTCCGAGCTGCCCGAGGGCGACCTGTTCAACAATATCGCGGTGGTCAGCTCATTCAGAAACGGAAATGTATTCAACCTGACCATCAAGGGCACGGAGGACGAATTTATGCCGCAGCTTGAAGCGCTGAACCCGGCATTTATCTCGGCAATGCCACTCACCCTGGAGGAAGTATTTATCAGTGAAATGGAGGCAGCAGGCTATGACGCGTACCACATCAGCTAAAAAGCATTTCGGTGACGGGCTGGCAATCTTCGGCTTTGAACTCAAAAAGTGCCGCATGCCGCTCATCATTTTCGCCATTTTGGCGGCGTTCTTTATCACGGTGATTCTGTCGATGACGCTGGTGTCTGTTAACCGGATGAACACCTATCCCCCCTCCTACGAAGCAACGGGAATCGCCATCGCATCGGCCATGGACGTCTTTGCGCGCAGCTCGTCCGCGCTCGTATTTGCAATGACCTGCGTGTTTACGATTATTTATACCCTGCGCGCGTTCTCCTATTTACACAACAAGCGCAAGGCGGACTGGGTTAACCCCATGCCGGTAAACTCGGGCGTTATGCTTGTTTCAAAAGCGCTGGCGGCGTTTTCGGCGGCGGTTGTTCCTGCATTATTCTTTATTGGAATTATTTGTATTGTTTCACTTTGCTTCGGCGCAACAATCAGTCCCGATATTTTGGCGCTGTTCGTCAAGATTCCCTTAGGCAGCATTGCATGCATTTCGTTTTACGGCTTGCTGGCAGTGTGCTGCGGCAGCTCGGCGAACACGGTGCTCACCTTTTTGGCGATTTGCTTTTGCTATCCTGTTTCGATGTTTTTCATCAAGGGCATGCTCGACTCGTTCTTCTGCGGTCTGCCTACCGACATTCGCGGCGAGCACTTTTTGCTCAAGGCGCTCAATCCCCTGGCGGCGTATGACGGCGTAAACGTGATTTACTGGATTTTGTTCACCCTCGGCTGCTTTGCGGCAAGCGTGCTTTTACTCCGCCGCCGAAAAGCCGAGCGCGCGCAAACCAGCTTTGCGTTCCGTCTGCCCTGCTACGCGGTGGAAATGATGATTACCTTTATTGTCGGTATGCTGCTGGGTATTTTATTCGCCTCGTTCAACATGTTCGGCGCGCCCTTCGGCGGCTTCGTGTTCGGCTTTTTGCTCGGCGGCGCTGCGGCGTTTGTGATAGCGCACGTCATTTTGTTCCTCGGCTTTTCCAAGTTTTTAAAGAGCCTGATTTGCTTTGGCGCGGTCAGCGCGGCAGCAATTCTGTTTACGGCAGTCTGCTGCTTTATGTCCGAGGGCTACGCCAACTTTTTGCCCGAGCGCGACAGCATTGCGAGCGCAGGCTATATCTATTTTGACAGCGACGGCTATTACGCGCCGAAAACAGGCGACACAACCGGCTTAATTAACAGCTCCGCGGAGGATTTCAGCAGCGAAAAGGAAATAGACAGCATTTACAATTCGCATGAAAAGATTATGCGCCGCCTGAAAAAGCGCGGCCCGGCAACAAAGTTCCGCAGCATTTTCAGCACCTCGTTTACATTCGGTCTGCGCAGTCTGACAGGTTATTCCGACAGCTGTCACAGCTTTGCCTACAAGCTCAGGGACGGCGGCACCGTAACGCGTTTTTATGACACGACCTATCTGGAATACTCGATGCTGGATAATCTTTATCCCGATGACGAAGGCTATTCGAGCTGGGATTATTACTTCAACCTCACCGATCCCGAAAGCATTGTAGAAACCCCGATCTACGCAAAAAAATACAGCCTTGCCGGCAGACTGACCGTCAACGACATCGAAAGCCTTGACATAACGGCGCGCGGCACCGCATTTCAAGTTACCAAAGCGGACAAGGCGGATATGGAAAAGGTGTTCGCGGCGTTTCAGTCGGATTTTCTTAAGCACGGCGGCACCGTTGACGATACCTACTACACGTCGCTCGGAATCCGCCTGAACACTGATTTAGCGTTTCAGTCGGAGCACAGCACGGCGCTGTCGCTGCTGACCGGCGGCAACAGTTTGGAAGCATGGCGGAGCATATACGGCAACTATTACCGCGTTCCGCAAAAATACACAGAAACCATTCAGGCGCTGCAGGAAATCGGC
>CADBSZ010000100.1 GCA_902797525.1 uncultured Ruminococcus sp.
GGATAAAGGTGGAGGATACCGTCATAACAGCGTGCGGCAGAATGAGCGCCCTTGCCCCCATCGGCCGAAGCGTTTCTTCATAAAAGCGGTTGAGAAGCCGGTTATCGGAGGAATCGCGCGGCACGGCAATCAGTGAAGCGCACTCAAAAATAACAGACGGATTCTTCCACTGGTGAAGCGTTAAAAACATATCGGCACCTATGATTAAAAACAGCTCATCCTCAGGGTATAATTCTTTTAGAGAAATAAGTGTTTCAAAGGTGTAGCTCTTCCCTTCACGCTTTAGCTCAATATCCGACACCTCAAGCCACGGCTTTCCCTGCGCCGCAAGGCGGCACATTTCAAGTCGGTCGACGCCGCTTGCCAAATCGCTGCTTGACTTGTGCGGCGGCGTGTTGTCGGGAATGAGAAGCACCTTGTCGAGCTTGGCTTCTTTGAAGCAATATTCCGTCAACAGGATATGTCCCCGGTGAACGGGATTGAAGGTTCCGCCGAAAATGCCGATTTTGCTCACTTTTTTGCCCTCGGCAGGCTGATGACAGGCTCGTCGGGATTGGGGCGGTAGAGCACGAATTTGGAGCCGATAACCTGCACCACATCCGCACTGCACTTTTCAGCGAGAAGGTCGGCGCACTCGCGCGCGGTGTAGCTGCTGTTTTCAAGGCGCTTACCCTTTATCAGCTCACGCGCGGTCAGTGCTGTGTCCGCCTGCATGATGATGTTGTCGGTGATTTCGCCCTTACCGATAATTAAAATAGTTTCAAGATTGTTTGCCAAGCCTCTTAAATAGGCTCTTTGTTTACTTGTCAGCATATATTATCCTTTCGGGTTGTTTTTAAAATATTCTTCGAGCGCCACTTTCAGTTTGCGCAGCGCTTTGCCGCGGTGACTGACTTTATCCTTTTCTTCAGCGGTAAGCTGGGCGAAGGTTTTGTCGCCCTGCATAAAAATCGGATCGTAGCCGAAGCCGCCGTCGCCGATAAATTCATAGCCGATGGTGCCCTCGCAGATTTCTTCAATTTCCAACTTGTTGCCGTCGGGCAAAATGCAGCAAATGGCGCAGGTGTAGTGCGCGCCGCGCTGACCTTCGGGAACACCCTGCAATTCATCAAGAATTCGTTGGGTTCTGTCCTCGTCGGTTTTGCAAAGCTCGGGGCAATAGCGCGCCGAGAAGATGCCCGGTCTGCCGCCGAGCGCATCAACACAAATGCCCGAATCGTCCGCAACGGCAGGCATGCCGGTTTTTTCAAAGGCAGCATTTGCTTTTAAGAATGCGTTTTCCGAAAAGGTGGTGCCGGTTTCGTCAACCTCGTCGAGCACAACGCCGGCTTCTTTGGCGGAAACCGCCTCGATGCCGAGCGGATTGAGAATACGCTCAAGTTCGACCAGTTTTTTTGCGTTATTGGTAGCGATAATAAATTTCATGGTTCTCACTCTTGTTCTGTGGTTTCAAACAGCGCGCGTGCAAAATCCTCTGCAACAAACGGCTGCAAATCGTCAATCTGTTCGCCGACGCCGATATATTTGACAGGAATACCTAAGCCGTCCTTGATGGCGAGCACAACGCCGCCCTTTGCGGTGCCGTCGAGCTTCGTCAGTACGATGCCGGTGATACCGGTTGCCTCGCGGAACTGCTCCGCCTGATTGACGGCGTTTTGACCGGTGGTGGCGTCGAGCACAAGCAGCTTTTCTTTTGCCGCGTCGGGCAATTCACGGTCAATAATACGGTTGATTTTGGCAAGCTCGTCCATGAGGTGCTTTTTGTTATGGAGTCTGCCGGCAGTGTCGCAGATAATGACATCGGCGCCTCTCGCCTTTGCCGCCGCGATGGCGTCAAAGATAACCGCAGCGGGATCGCTGCCCTCGTTCTGCTTAATGATTTCACAGCCGCTGCGTTGCGCCCAAATATCAAGCTGGTCGATTGCCGCCGCGCGGAAGGTGTCCGCCGCCGCAAGCAAAACGCGCTTACCCTGATTAGACAGCTGCTTGGCCAGCTTGCCGATAGTGGTGGTTTTGCCGACGCCGTTGACGCCGATAACGAGAATAATGGAAGGCGAAGTGGAAATGTCGAGTTCTTCGCCGCCGGAAAGCATTTCGGTGATAATCTCCTGCAAAAGCGTGTTGATTTGAGCAGGATCGGTAATGCCCTCTTTTTTGACGCGGGTTCGCAATTCGTCGCAGATTTTTTCTGCGGTTGGAACGCCGACATCGCCCATAACGAGCAGTTCTTCAAGCTCCTCGAACAACTCTTCGTCGATTTTGGTGAAGGATTTGAGCATGGAGTCGATTTGCCCCATGACCGCTTTTCTCGTTTTTTTGAGCCCTTCTTTTATCTTACTGAATAATCCCATACAATCATTCCTTTAATTTGATTTGATTCCGAGCTTTTCGGCTACCTCGGTAGAGCGCAGCTCAAGCAGCTTGGAAATTCCCTCGTCCTGCATGGTTACGCCGTAAAGCACGTCGGCTTCTTCCATCGTGCCGCGGCGGTGCGTGATGAGGATAAACTGTGTTTTGTCAGTCAACCGTCTGAGATAGCTTGCGAAACGGTTGACGTTAACATCGTCGAGCGCAGCTTCGATCTCGTCCATGACGCAGAACGGCGCAGGACGAACCTTCATAATTGCAAAGTAAAGTGCAATTGCGACAAGCGCCTTTTCGCCGCCCGAAAGTGCGTCGAGGTGGACGACTATCTTGCCCGGCGGATGAACAACGATGTCGATTCCGCTTGTGAGGATGTTTTCGGGATCGGCAAGCGCAAGAGAGGCGGTTCCGCCGCCGAACAGCTCCTTGAAGGTGAAGGTGAAGTTGCGGTTAATCTGCTCAAAGCTTTCCACAAAGCTCTCCTTCATCTGCTTGGTCAGCGTGGTAATCAGGCGTTCGATTTCCGCCTTGGATTTTTCAACGTCGCCGACCTGCACGCTCATAAACTGATAGCGTTCGGAAACCTCTTTGTATTCCTCGATTGCGGACACATTGACGTTGCCCAACGCGCGGATGCTTTGCTTAAGGCTGTTGAGGCGCTTTTGTGCGGCTGACGGGTCTTCGATTTCTACGGCGACCTTTTCGGCCTCACGGCGCGTCAGCTCGTATTCCTCCCACAGCTTGGAGATGATGGTGTCGTAATCCTTTTGCAGATTGATTTTGCGCTCCTCCAAACGGGCAAGCTCACGGCCGGAGTTTTCGCGCTCGGCAGTTTTATTACGCTCGGTCACACGGATTTCAACACTGCGCTTTTCGAGCAGATTGCGCTGTTCATTGAGCGCTTCAATTTGCTGTGCGTGGGCATTTTGCGTGCCCTTGAGTTTTTCAATAGTTTCGTTGAGCAGGGTTATTTCCTGCTTCTTTTCCTGAATCGCCTGTTCAAACTCCGTAATCTGTGCCAAAAGCTGGGCTTTTCGTTCGGTGTTGTCAGTGCCGGAGTTTTTGGCGATGACAATTTCGGAGTTGAGCGCGTCGATGTCCTTTTGCGCGGTAACGATTTCAAGACGGATGTTTTGCAAAACAGCGGTAAGCTCCTCGCGTTTTTCCGTCAGCTCGGCGCGGTTGCCGGTGACGGCGTTGACCTTTTGCTCCGCTTCGGCAATTTGTCCGTTCAGCTCGGAAAGCTTGGCGCGCGCCTGTTCGCGGCTCTTCTTGAGGCCTTCAATGCGGTTGAAGCAATCTTCAATTTCTGCGGCGGCGTTTTCGGCAGTATCCTTAACCGTTTGCAGTTCGTTTTCGCAGGCGCGCTGCTCCGCTTGCATGCGTACCAAATCCTGCTGTTTATTGGAAAGCTCCGCACGGCTGCCGAGCAAATCTGCTTCAATAGCAGAATATTCGCGGTTCATTTGCTCCAACAGCGCCTCGGATTGCTTGGATTTTGCTGTCAGCTTTTCGGTTTGCTCTTTCAGCTGCGCGATTTCCGCCGCGCGGCTGAGCACGCCGGTGCTTCTTGCCAAGGAACCGCCTGTCAGTGAGCCGCCGGCGTTAACGACCTGGCCGTCCAGCGTGACGACCTTAAAGCGATAGGAATACTTTTTCGCGATAGCGGCAGCGCTGTTTAAATCTTCAGCGATAACAATTTTGCCAAGCAAAGAATAAAGAATATTGTGAAATTTCGAATCACATTCACACAAATCTGCCGCAACACCGACATAGCCATAGCAATCGTCAAGGTTACTTTCGCGCAGCTCGCGCGGCTTGATGGTATTGAGCGGCAGGAAGGTAGCGCGGCCGCCGTCGGTGGATTTCAAATAGCGAATCGCCTGCTTTGCGTCCTCATCGCTGCCGACAACAATATTTTGCATGGCGGCTCCGAGCGCAATTTCGATGGAGGTAGCATACTGCTTCGGCACGGAAATGACGCGCGAAACAGGGCCATACACACCGTGCAGCTTTCCGTTTTTGGAAGCGTTGACCACGTTTTTAACGCTCTTGTTAAAGCCCTCAAGGTTACGCTCCATGTTATCTAAAAAGGTGATTTTTCTTTGGTGTTCGCGAATATCAAGCGAGAGCTTTTCGCACTGCGCCTTCACTTCACCGCGCTTTCTGTCCTTAGATTCAAGCTTCATCGACAAGCCGTCAATAGAATTGGACAGTGAAGAAATCTCCTCCTGGGTGGAAGAAATATCATTAATGTAAGCGCTGAGCATCTCACTCAGTTCATCCATTTGTGCAGATTTGTCGTCTTTGCTCTCTTTGAGCGTTTCGATGCGCGCGGTCAGCTCGTTAATGGAGCTGTCGGAGGTCATGTCAATGACGCGCGCGTCGGCCGACTGTGCGGTGAGCGCAGCGAGCTGTGAGGTCAGTTCCTGCAAAACGTCGCCGCTTTTACTCGAATCAAGATTGATGAGGTTGAGCTGTTCGCTGACCTCGGAATATTTTTTTTGCTTGGAGATAATTTCATGGTCGAGAACGTCGATGCGCGCCTGCTTTTCGGCAATACTTTTCTCAAACTCACCGGCGTTTTTATCCGCCTGCTCAATTTCGTTTTGAATACGCGCAATGTTTTCGGTGTTGTGGAGAATATCGTTTTCAGCGACGGAAATCAGCGCGTTTTTTTCGGCAATTTGAGCGTCGATGGCGGAGATTTGACCGCGAATGGAGTCAATCTTCGCAGCAAGCTCGCCGTTCTTTTGATAGATTTCCTCGGTTTCCGTTTGAATTGCGTCAAGCGCCTGCTCCGCTTCGTCGTACTGCGACTTGGCGATTGAGATTTTTTCATCCTGCTGCTTAAGACTTTCCTGCGATTTATCGAGCGTGAGCAGCCAAAGGGCAATTTCCAGTCCGCGCTTTTCTTCGGAATAGGTCAAAAACTTTTGCGCCTGTTCGCTCTGCTTTTTCAGCGGGCCGACGCGCTCTTCCAGTTCGGTAACAATGTCGCGCAAACGCAAAAGATTATCTTCGGTGTTTTTCAGCTTGCGCTCCGCTTCGATTTTGCGGTAACGGTATTTGGAAATACCGGCAGCTTCCTCAAAGATTTCGCGTCTGTCCTCGCTTTTGGAGGAAACAATGCTGTCGATTTTTCCCTGCCCAATCATGGAATAGCCGTCACGGCCGAGACCGGTGTCCATAAACAGCTCGTTGATGTCCTTTAAGCGAACGGAAGCCTTGTTGATTAAATACTCGCTTTCACCACTGCGGTAATAGCGGCGCGTAACGGCGATTTCGTCGCCGTTGAAGTCGAGAAAACGGTCGGAGTTGTCGATGTTGAGCGTAACCTCAGCGTAGCCTGTCTTTTTACGGTTGTCGGTGCCGTTGAACACGACGTCTTCCATGCGCGAGCAACGCAGACTTTTGGGCGACTGCTCACCGAGCACCCAGCGAATAGCGTCGCTGATGTTGCTCTTGCCGGAGCCGTTCGGGCCGACGACAGAGGTAATGCCGTTTTCAAAGGATAATTTGGTTTTATCGGGAAAGGTTTTGAAGCCGTGGACTTCCAGTGATTTCAGTCGCATCTCATACCCCTAGCTAATGTATAAATCATACTTTCCAAAGGATTCGTCAAATTGAATGTGCGGCGCATACCCCAGCGCCTGAAAATGAAGAAGATTCGATTTTTTCTGTCCTAAAAATTTGGACAGCGATTTCGGATGAATCGTAACCGTCAGTTGTTTTGTGCGTTGTTTTTCTGCCTGAGATAAAAAGCTGTCGTAAAAAATCTTGCTTTCACACAGCTCCTTAAAGGCAGGATGATAATTGTTTCCAAGGCTGCTTTGTACCAAGCTGTCGGAATAATGCAAACCGAGCCGGATAACGTTAATGTCAGCTTTTGCGAAAAGAAGAATAAGCTTTGCGCATAAATCAACGGATTCATCAAGCGTATACGACACAAATTGACCGCTGCGATAGAGCGTTTCCAAGTCCGTACCGCGCAGAATGACCGTGGGATAAATCCGCACCGTATCAGGACGGATTTGAATAAATTGCTCCGCGGTTTGCAAATCCGTTTGCGGTGTGGCACCGTATAGTCCTGTCATCATCTGCAATCCGAGCGAAAATCCGAATTGTTGAATCAGCCTTGACGCGATAATGACATCTTCAGCGGAATGTCCGCGTTTGTTTAATTCTAATACAGAATCATTCATTGACTGCGCGCCGAGTTCAATCGCAGTAACGCCGTAATCTTTTAGAATTTGCAAAATTTCCGAGTTGATATAATCGGGGCGCGTTGAAATGCGAACGCCGAAAAAGCGAGAAAGATACGGTCTTGCGGCGTTAAGCAGAGAAAGCATGTAGTCCCTGTCAATTGCCGTGAAACTGCCGCCGAAAAAGGCAATTTCCGTTTGAGCGGCGCGCCCGCCTAAATCATACAACGCTTTGTCGAGCGTACTTTTGACATCCTGCGGCGACGGTTGAACCGCCAACCCCGTGATATTCTTCTGATTGCAAAAGCTGCACTGATACGGACAGCCGTTATGCGGAATAAAAATAGCGACATTTCCCTGTTTAATAGCCCATCAGCTCCAACGCCTCACGTGCCGCCTGCTGCTCCGCCTCTTTTTTGCTTCTGCCGCCACCCTTGCCGATGACGTTGCTGTTGAGGTGAACCTCAAACACAAAGTGCTTGTTGTGGTCGGGTCCGCTTTCGGACACGAGAACATACTCCAGTTTTTCACCGGGATTTTTTTGGATGATTTCCTGCAGGGTGGTTTTGTAGTCCTTCATACGCTTTTTTTGCGAATTCTTGATGGCAGGAATCACAAAATTTAAGATGTGCTTCGACGCAGGCTCGATGCCGCCGTCGATGTAAATAGCAGCAATCAGTGCTTCGAACGCGTCGGACACAATGGACGGGCGTTCCGCGCCGCCGTTGTTGCGCTCGCCCTTGCTCAGCCGCAGATAACTGCCGAGCTGAATCTGCTTGGCAAATTCAAAAAGAGATTTCTCGCAGACAAGCGCGGCGCGCAGCTTGGTCAGCTCGCCCTCGGGCAGCTCGGGACAATGCGTAAAAATGTAGTCGCTGACAACAATGGACAGCACCGCGTCTCCGAGAAACTCGAGCCGTTCATTATATTGAATGTGCTGTGATTTGCGCTCGTTGGCATAGGATGAATGCGTGAGCGCCACCGACAGCAGTTCCTGATTTTGAAAATGATAACCGATTTTATCTTCCAGTTCCATAGAGGTCTCCGTTATTTTAACGCGGAAGCGATTTCGTCAATCGCTTTTGCCGCGACATAATCCTTGCATAAGCCGATGGCGTTCTTAATTGTGCGCGCCTTGGCGTCGCCGTGCGCCTTGAACACCGGCTTTGACGAGCCGAGAATCGGCGCGCCGCCGTAGGTGTTGTAGTCAAAACGCGTTTTCATGCTCTTGAGATTTTTCATCAAAAGCAGTGCTGCCATTTTACCCTTGGTGCTGCCGGCAAACATGTCCTTGATTTCCTTCATCAGCACCGCCGCAACACCCTCGTAGGTTTTGAGAATCATGTTGCCGGTAAAACCGTCGCAAACCACAACATCGCACACGCCGGCAGGAATATCGCGGCCTTCCACGTTGCCGATGAAATTGAGATTGCTGTTTTTAAGAATCTGATAGGTCTCGCGGTAAAGCTCGGTACCCTTGTGATCCTCGGTGCCGACATTGGCAAGACCAACGCGCGGATTTTGCACCTTCATAACCTTTTCCATATACACAGAAGCCATCACAGCAAACTGGTGCAGCATTTCGGGACGGCAGTCAACATTTGCACCGCCGTCAATCAGCATAAAGAAGCCTGTTGCGGACGGCATAACAGGAGCAAATGCAGGACGCTTTATGCCCTTTATTCGCTTGACGCCCAGCGTGGCGCCAACGCACAGCGCACCGCTGTTGCCTGCGCTGATAAAAGCGTCTCCCCTGCCTTCACTGAGCAAACGGAGTCCGACGCCCATTGAGCTGTTTTTCTTTGCCTTGAGCACGCTGTCGGCAGCGTCGTACATGGTGAGCACCTCGTCGCAGTCCTCGATTTCCATGTGCTCAAGCGAGACGCCGTTTTGCGCAGCTACCTCGCGGATGGTGGTTTCTTTGCCGGTGAGCAGAATATCAACGCCGTGCTCGGCAACCGCCTCGGCACAGCCCTTGATGATTTCAAGCGGCGCGTTATCGCCGCCGAATGCGTCAACTATAATCTTCATATCAATCACCATTATTCTCTGAAAGAAATTTATTTAATGAATCCAGTGCGCGTGCGGCGTATGCTGCGGCGCGTTCGCGCTTGTCCCGCGGACGGTTTTGAAGCTCCGGCAGTACGCCGAAGTTTGCGCCCATCGGCTGAAATTTTTTGACGGACGGATCGGCAATATAGCGTGAAAGCGCGCCAATCATAGTGTCGTCGGGGAGCGTGAGCGTGGGCTTGTCCTCACTCAGTCTTGCCGCGTTTATGCCTGCCATAATGCCGGACGCGGCGCTTTCCATATATCCTTCAACACCGGTCATTTGTCCGGCGAAGAACAGCTTTTTATTTTCTTTTACAGAAAAATCAGAATTGAGCACCTTAGGCGAACAGAGGAAGGTGTTGCGGTGCATAACGCCATAGCGCACAAACTCCGCCTTATGAAGCGCCGGAATCAGTGAAAATACGCGCTTTTGCTCGGGAAATTTCAGGTTAGTTTGGAATCCGACCAAATTATACATCGTGCCTGCCGCGTTTTCTTTGCGTAATTGCAGCAGCGCCCACGCGCGGTGACCTGTGCGCGGGTTGACGAGTCCGACGGGCTTCATCGGACCAAAACGCAGGGTTCCCTCACCGCGCTGAGCAAGCACCTCAACGGGCATGCAGCCCTCATAAACTTTGGGATTATTTACATCAAAATCGTGCAGGGGCGCACGCTCGGCGTGAATCAGCGCGTCGTAAAAGATTTCGTATTCCTCTTTATTCATCGGGCAGTTGATGTAATCGTCGTCTCCGCCGCGGTCATAGCGCGAAGCTGTGAAGGCAAAATCTATGTCAATACTGTCCGCAGTGACAATAGGAGCCGCCGCGTCGAAGAAGGAAAGCGAATCGCCGAAACGCGCTTCAATCGCCTTCGCCAATCCATCGGACGTCAGCGGTCCGGTGGCAATTACGGTGATTCCTTCATCGGGAATCGCGGTGATCTCCTCATGAATGACTGTGATGTTCGGGTGAGCGTTAATGCCATCGGTGACAAGCTTGGCAAAGATGTCGCGGTCAACGGCAAGTGCGCCGCCTGCCGGCACCTGGCACCTGTCGGCGCATTTTATTAAAAAAGAATCAAGCCGACGCATTTCTTCTTTCAAAAGCCCTGCTGCGCTTTCCACGCGCATCGCCTTAAGAGAGTTAGAGCAAACGAGCTCGCCGAATAAATCTGTTTTATGCGCGGGCGTGCGCTTTTGCGGCTTCATTTCATACAGCCGCACAGAAATGCCTCGGTTGGCAATCTGCATTGCCGCTTCGCAGCCTGCAAGCCCGGCGCCGATAACGTTAATTGTCATTTTTTTCTTCCGTTTGTATTGCTTTTGTAAAGCCACAGTCGGTGTTTGCGCAATAAAGCGTGGGCTTTTTGCCCTTCTTTTTGTAAAGAATCTGACCGCACTGAGGACATTTTTCATTGGAAGGCTCGTTCCAGCTGACAAAATCGCAGTTGGGATAGTTGGAGCAGCCGTAGAAAACACGCTTGGATTTGGTGTGCTTTACAATCACATCGCCGCCGCATTTCGGACAGCTGACGCCTGTTTTCTCGACGTATTTCAGGATATTTTTGCACTCAGGATAGCCCGGGCAGGCAATAAACTTGCCGTATCTGCCCATCTTGACAACCATCTTTCTGCCGCATTTGTCGCAGACAATGTCGGTTTCGTCCTCCTTGAGCTTGAGCTTGACGCCCTCCATTTCGGCCTTCGCCTCTTTGAGAGTGCCCTCAAATTCGCCGTAAAAGTCCTTGAGCAGCTGCACCCATTCCACGTCGCCGTTTTCGACCTTATCCAAATCGTTCTCCATTTTGGCGGTAAATTTGACGTTGACGATGTCGGGAAAACGCTCCTTCATCAGCTTGGTAATCACTTCGCCCAGCTCGGTGGGAACCAGACTTTTCGCTTCACGCTTAACGTATTCACGTCCGGTCAGCGTAGTGATGGTAGCGGCATAGGTAGACGGTCTGCCAATGCCGTATTCCTCCAGAATCTTAATCAAAGACGCTTCGGTGTAGCGCGCCGGAGGCTGGGTAAAGTGCTGGTTCTTTTTCAATTCCCTGCACTTGACGGGCATGTCCTTTTCAAGCGGCGGCAGTTGAGAGGATTTTTCCTCTGCTTCGTCCTTGCCCTCAACATAAAGAGCAGTGAAGCCGGGAAAATCGACATAGTAGCCCGACGCTTTGAAGGTATAGCCGTTTGCCATAATGTCCGCCTGCGTGGTCTTTTGCACACAGTCTGCCATTTGAGAAGCGGTGAAGCGACTCCAGATTAATTTATAAAGCTTGTATTGATCCGACGACAGACTGTTTTTGATGCTGTCGGGAGTGAGAGACGGCATAGACGGACGGATTGCTTCGTGACCGTCCTGCGCGTTGCTTCTCGACTTAAAGTGACGGGGCTTTGCCGGCAGATACTTATCGCCGTAAGCGCCGCGGATAAATTTGGTAACCTCGTCAATCGCATATTCGGAAATACGCAGCGAGTCGGTACGCATATAGGTAATCAAACCGGTTGCGCCCATGCCCTGAATGTCAACGCCTTCATACAGCTCCTGCGCTACGCGCATGGTACGGCGCGACTGGAAGCCGAGCTTGCGCGACGCCTCCTGCTGTAACGTAGAGGTGATAAAGGGCGGTGCCGGGGATTTTTTGCGCGTGCCGTTTTTCACCTTGGTAACAACGTACTCTGCGCCCTCCAGGTCTTTTTCTATTTTATCGGCCTGCTCCTGATTGGTAATTTTCAGCTTGCCGTTCGCGTCGGAATAAAGCGTGGCTGCGAAGGCCTTGCGGCTGCCCTTGGGAATAAACTTCGCGTCAATCGTCCAGTATTCCTCAGGCTTAAACTTGCGAATTTCGTTTTCACGGTCAACAATAATGCGCAGAGCAACAGACTGCACACGACCTGCGGAAAGTCCGCGGCGGATTTTTTGCGAAATAAACGGGCTGAGCTTGTAGCCGACCAAACGGTCGAGCACACGTCTTGCCTGTTGTGCGTTGACCAAATCCTCGTTGATGGCACGCGGATGCGCCATGCCGTTTTGCACGCCGGTTTTGGTGATTTCATTAAATTCCACTCGGCGGCTGTAGTCCTCGGGCAGGCCGAGAATATATGCCAAATGCCACGAAATAGCCTCTCCCTCGCGGTCGGGGTCGGTTGCGAGATAGATGTTGTCGCTGTTTGCGGCAAGGCTTTTGAGTTCTTTAACCAGTTTTTCTTTGCCCTTGATGATGTCATATTTCGGGGCAAAGTCATTTTTGATGTCTACGCTGAGCCGCGCCTTGGGCAAATCACGGACGTGTCCCATAGAGGCGACAACCTCGTAATTCGGTCCCAGATATTTTTTGATGGTTTTTGCTTTGGCAGGTGACTCCACGATTACCAAATCTGACATGAATTTCCTCCTATTTCAGCACAAACTGCCTGCCGGAAAGCGCATGAATCAGTCCTTGCATTTCAAGCAGGGTCAGGGCGGTGTTAACCCTGAACACGGGCAATTTTAAATCGTCCGCAATTTTATCTATATGAACGGGCTGTGCGCCGAGGTATTCGTAAACCGTTTTGGCGTCGCCCTCCAAGTGTACATTTTGATGAACCGGCTGCCTCAGTTGTTTCTTTGGCTTTGGAGCAGACTGCTGAGGCTTTGGCGCCGGTGGTGTTTGATATTGTCTTGCTGCGCGTTTAACGGGAACGGCGGAAATATCCGCAAAGGAAATGTCGTTTTCGTTATACAGCGACGGGCTTATCTGCGCGTTATTATAATGCACGAGAATGTCCATAAAATCCGTTACGGGATATGCTGAGTTTTCTTTTATCCGCTGATTCGAGCCTTTGTTTTGCGGACTGTTGTTGCCAAGCAAGGCAAAAACATCCTTACCCATTTCAAGCGCGAGGTTTGCCGTAATCAGCGAACCGCTTCTCTCGCCTGCTTCAATCAACAGAACGCCGTCGGACAGCGCGGCGATAATACGGTTACGCGAGGGAAAATAATAATTTCGCGGCGGTTCGTCGGGCGGATACTCCGAAATAACGGCGCCTCTTTTGGTAATGGCGCGGCGCATGCCTGCATTGTCCTGCAAATACGGATAGTTAATGCCGCAGCCGCGCACACAAACGGTAACGCCGTTTGCAGCAAGCGCGCCTCTGTGTGACGCACAGTCAACACCGAGCGCACCACCGCTGACAACAACGGTATCGTATTTAGAAAGAGCGTAACCGAATTTGTAGGAGTTTTCCACACCGTAGCGCGACGCGCGTCGCGTGCCGACAATACCGACAGAAAGGGCTTCGTCAATATCGGGAAGTTCGCCCCAAATATAGAGCACCGCAGGCGGCGCATAAATGTGATACAGACATTCGGGATACGCCGGATCGTCAATGCTGAGCACGGAATAGCCGAGCTGTTCACAGCGGCGCAGAACCGGCTGAGCATTTTTCGGCTTGATAGCAAGAAGCCTTACGATATCATGAACCGTAAACAAGCCGCAAAGCCTCGCCTCCGACTCGATATCCTTAAAGAACAGCGAAATATCGGAGTAAAGCTCGCTAAGTTTTTTGAATTTTGGATTGTCGTAACCGAGAGCCTGCGTCAGCAGAATCCAGTAGTGCGCGTTTGCAGAAATCATTATTTTACCATTTCCCAAATGAGAATCGCGGCGGCAACGGAGGCGTTGAGCGAATCCGCTTTGCCATTCATCGGAATTGTGACGCGGTGTTTGCACGCGGCGGCAGTTTCAGGCCGGATGCCGTTGCCCTCATTGCCCACAACTATCGCGCAGGGCGTGTAAAACCGAACGTCCGTTACTTTTTGAGCGGAAGCGTCAACCATGGCGGCATAGGTGTTAAGCTGCGGATGATCCTTAAAATAGTCCGCAAGCGACGGCACCGTGAGAAACGGCAACCGGAATACCGCTCCCATACTGCCGCGCACGACCTTGGGATTATAAATATCGCAGCAGTCGTCGGACAGGATAACGCCCGAAACGCCAAAAGCCTCGGCCGATCGCAAAATCGTACCAAGATTGTTGGGATCCTGTACATTGTCGAGGGCAAGGAATTTTCCGCCAATCTTAATTGTATCAAACTCAGCGGTTTTGTCAAGTGTTTTTATCACACACAAAAACCCCTGCGGCGTTTGGGTATCGCTGATGAGCGCGAACAGCTCAGGCGAAATCAAAAAGACTTTTTCTGCGCAGACACTAAGCTGTTCAAATTCATCGGAGCTTTTGTCGATTGCCGCTTGTGTAACAAACAGCGATTCAATATCAGCGCCGCTGCGCACGGCGTCGATACATATGCGCAAGCCTTCTGCCAAAAAAAGCCCGGTTTGGCGGCGGAATTTAGCGCTCTTTTTGAGTTTAACCGCGTTTTTAATCTGCGGATTGTCTTTACTGGTGAGAGTGAACATAGCTGTCTCCAAATACAGCAAAAGCGTTTGGAATAACCAAACGCTGTTACTAAACTATTTCATTAAGCATTCTTTGCCTTTTCAACCAGAGCGGTGAACGCTGCGGGATCGGCGATGGCGATTTCGGAAAGCATTTTGCGGTTGAGAACAACGCCGGCCTTCTTTAAACCGTTCATGAATGTGGAGTAGTTGGTGCCGTTTGCCTTGCAGGCAGCGGAAATACGGGTGATCCACAGACGACGGAAATCTCTCTTTCTCTGCTTACGGCCTACGTATGCGTAGTTGCCGGACTTCATTACGGCCTGTTTCGCCATTTTGAAGTGCTTGGATTTGGAACCCCAATAGCCCTTGGCAAGCTTTAATACTTTTTTTCTTCTTTTGCGAGTCATCATCGCGCCTTTTACTCGTGCCATAATCTATTACCTCCGATAAGTTTTGAATTTAATGAGTCAAGCTGTGATTATTTGTAAGGAATCAGGCGCTTGATCTGAGGGGTGTTTGTCTTGTCTGCGATAGCAGTCTGACGGAGACCTCTTTTACGCTTGGTTGTTTTCTTGTTCAGGATGTGGCTTTTGTTAGCGTGAGCACGAACAACCTTACCGTTTTTGGTGAGTTTAAAACGTTTTTTGGCACCGCTATGTGTTTTAATCTTTGGCATAATTATATATCCTCCCTTAATGAATTACTTGTTGGGCTTTGGCGCAAGAAACATTAACATGTTTCGGCCTTCCAGCTTTGCGGGTTTTTCGACCACTGCAACCTCCGCACAGGCTTCGGCAAAGCGCTTCATGGTGTCCAGTCCGATTTCA
>CADBSZ010000101.1 GCA_902797525.1 uncultured Ruminococcus sp.
AAATTTTACCTCCATTTTTGAAATTTAAATGAAATGAAGTGTGAACTTGTGCTTGGCGGAGCGACGATACGTTTCATATACCTCAATCCAACGGCGTCGAGGTTGCTTGCAGGGCGTTCAGGGGTTTTCCGATGCCCTGCGTTACGCCGCAAATTTCGTCGCTTTGGATGATCCGCTGATGCAATTGTCGCAGCTTTTACCGCCTGACCTGCGGTGGTGTTTTTTAATGACTGATTAAATCAAACCTATCACAGTCATTCGCAGGGGCAACCCTCGCGGTTGTCACTACAGACTAAAATAACACGTGAATTTAGTCAGTTTTAAAAAAATCCGGCTGAAAAGGACACACTTGCCCACATTTAGTTATGATAATTATAGCATGGTTAAAGCGCTTTTTCAATATTTTTTAGCTATTTTTTAATCTTTTGTTAATTTTGATAATTTTCGTTCTTTCATGGAATTTTGGAGAGCATTTGCACAAGGCGGATTGTGCAGTTTTAATAAATTTTTGTTAATCTTTTAGAAACAATCACCTATAGCAAAAGATTGATTTTTGACGTTTTTGGTGCAAAAAACTATTTTTCATTAGGGCAACCGAAGCGTCGCCCAAAATAGGCTAAACAAAAAAGCCCTCCCTGTCGGGAAGGCTTTGCCGTAAACTATTTCTTTATTTTATCCCAATACGCCTTGAACGCCTGCTCGTTTTTGTTGTCGCCGAAGCGGTAGTAAACGCTGTCCTTAATGGCGTCGGGCAGGTATTGCTGATAGGTGTAGTGATTTGGATAATCATGGGGATAGAGGTAGTGCTGCCCCTTGTTTTGGTTGTCCTCGCCGTCGTAGTGCTTGTTTTGGAGCTGGCGCGGAATGGGTCCGACGTTGCCGCGGCGGATGTCGGCAAGGGCACAGTCGATTGCCTGCTCGCCGGAATTGGACTTGGGCGCGGTGGCAACCAAAATCACCGCGTCGGCAAGCGGAATCCGCGCTTCGGGCAGTCCGACCGACTGGGCGATGTCCACACACGACTTGACAATCGGAATAATCTGCGGATAGGCAAGCCCCACATCCTCGCAGGCGCACACCATCAGTCGGCGGCACGCGCTTGGCAAATCGCCTGCCTCAAGCAGTCTGCCGAGGTAGTGAAGCGCCGCGTCGGGGTCGCTGCCGCGCATGCTCTTTTGGTAGGCGGACACGATGTCGTAGTGCTCGTCGCCGTCGCGGTCATAGCGCATGGCGCTGCGCTGCACCAAATCCGCCACGATTTCGGGCGTGACAACGCGCCTGTCGCCGTCGCGGTCGGCGGCGATGACGGACAGCTCCACGGCGTTCATTGCCTTGCGCACGTCTCCCCCGCAGCCCACGGCAATTTTGCGCGCGCATTCTTGGCTGAGCTCAATTTCGATGTTCTGCTCGTCTTCGAGCAGCTTGGCGGCGCGATAAACCGCGCGCTCGATTTCATCCGGCTCCACCGACTTGAACTCAAACACCGTGGAACGGCTGAGAATCGCGTTGTATACATAAAAATACGGGTTCTCGGTGGTGGAGGCAATCAGGGTGATGCTGCCGTTTTCGATGTATTCAAGCAGGGTTTGCTGCTGCTTTTTGTTAAAATACTGGATTTCGTCAAGATAGAGCAAAATGCCGTTGATGCCCGAAAAGGTGCCGAGCTGCGACACGATTTCCTTTATGTCGGCGGTGGAGGCGGTGGTGCCGTTGAGCTTGCGCAGGGTTTTGTTCGTTTTGTTGGCAATGTAGGTGGCGAGGGTGGTTTTGCCCACGCCGGAGGGACCGTAAAATATCAGGTTGGGCACTTCGCCGCTCTCGATAATGCGGCGCAGCGGCTTGCCCTCGTCGAGCAGGTGCTTTTGCCCCACAATGTCGTCAAGCGACTGCGGCCTGAACCGGTCGGCTAAAGGTTTGTTCATAAAAAACTCCGTTTTTCAGGTCGGGCAGACAGGCTTGCTTTTGCCGCGCTGTCTGCACGAACGCAATTTTCCGTTTTCCATTGTCAATTTTTAATTAATTCAGGGCTATCCCTAAAGACAGCCCTGATTTCCGTTTATTCGTAAAGAGGATATTTTTGGCAGAGGGCTTCAACGCCGGCTCTTACCTTATCCTTGTTGGCGTCATAGTCGTTGAGCACCATGGTGATGTACTCGGCGATGAGGTCCATGTCCTCCTCGTTGAGTCCGCGCGTGGTCACTGCCGCTGTGCCGATGCGCACGCCGCTGGTGACGAACGGAGAGCGCGGCTCGCCGGGAATGGTGTTCTTGTTGACGGTGATGTAGCAATCGTCCAAACGCGCCTCAAGCTCCTTGCCGGTAACGTCGGAATCGCGCAAATCAACCAGCAAAACGTGGTTGTCGGTGCCGCCCGAAACGAGCTTTACGCCGCGCTTGAGCAAGCCGTCGGCAAGCGCCTTGCAGTTGGACACAATCTTTTTGCCGTATTCCTTAAACTCGGGCTTTAACGCCTCGCCAAAGCAAACTGCCTTTGCCGCGATGGTGTGCATTAAGGGGCCGCCCTGGGTGCCGGGGAAAATCGCCTTGTCAATCTGCTTTGCAAACTCCTCGCGGCACAAAATCATGCCGCCACGCGGTCCGCGCAGGGTTTTGTGGGTGGTGGTGGTGACAAATTCGCAGTAAGGAACGGGATTGGGATGAACGCCCGCGGCAACCAAGCCTGCGATGTGCGCCATGTCAACCATCAAATACGCGCCGACCTCGTCGGCAATTTCTCTCAGGCGCGCAAAATCAATCACTCTGGGATAAGCGGAAGCGCCTGCAACAATCATTTTTGGCTTGCATTCCTTGGCGATTTCGAGCACCTTGTCGTAGTCGATGCGGTGGGTTACGCTGTCAACGCCGTAGGGTACGAAGTTGAAGTATTTGCCGGACATGTTGACGGGCGAGCCGTGCGTCAGATGTCCGCCCTCGTTGAGGTTCATGCCCATGACGGTGTCGCCGGGGTTGAGCATGGCAAAATAAACCGCCATGTTCGCCTGTGCGCCGGAGTGGGGCTGCACGTTGGCGTGCTCCGCGCCGAACAGCTCGCATGCGCGCTGACGGGCAATATCTTCTACGATGTCAACGCACTCGCAGCCGCCGTAGTAGCGCTTGCCGGGATAGCCCTCGGCATATTTATTGGTGAGATGGCTGCCCATCGCCGCCATGACGGCAGGCGTCACAATGTTTTCGCTGGCAATCAGCTCCAGGTTTCTGCGCTGTCTTTTCAGCTCTTTGTCCATAGCCTCGCCGACGGCGGGGTCGTACTCCTTGAGATACTCAAGAGCAGCGATGTTTGTCAGTTCACTCATGTTAAAATTCCCCTTTGTACTTGTATTTTGATTTTATTTAAATGGAATTTAATGCCTTGTTTTTGAGCGCAATTAAATCGTCGAGCGTTTCGATTTTGCCTGCCTCGTTGCGCAGCGCCGCCGCGCCGCGAACGCCCTTAAAGTAGCCGGCAACCAGCTTGCGCGCCTGGCGGATGGCGATATATTCTCCCTTGTACTCCACCATTTTTGCCACGTGCGCCGCCATGATGCCGAGCTTTTCCTCCATCGTCGGAAACACAAGCGGCTCGTTTGGATTGTCAAGATAAGAGTTGATTTGGCGGAATATCCACGGATTGCCCAGCGACGCCCTGCCGACCATCACGAAGTCGCAGCCGGTGTCATCGAGCACCTGCTTTGCCTTTTGGGCGCTGTCAACGTCGCCGTTGGCGATAACGGGAATTTGCACGCTCTGCTTGACCGCGCGGATAATGCCGTAATCCACGGGCGGCTTGTAGTATTGCTGCCGGGTTCTGCCATGAACGGTGATTGCCGACGCGCCTGCCTGCTCGCAGATTTTGGCGACCTCCACGGCGTTAATCATGCTGTCGTCCCAGCCCTTGCGGATTTTGACGGTGACGGGCACGTCCACGCTGCTGACGACCGCCGCGGTGATTTCGCCGCAGAGCCGCGGATTTTTCATCAGCGCGCTGCCGCTGCCGTTACCGCTGATTTTCGGAGCGGGACAGCCCATGTTGATGTCGATGATGTCGGGGTGGTTTTTCATGGCGGAAAGCGCCGCCTCTGCCATGCATTTGGGATCGTCGCCGAAGATTTGAATGCCGCACGGACGCTCCTGCGCGGAAATGTCCATCAGCTCCTCGCTCTTTTTGCTGCCGAATGACAGCGCCTTGGAGCTGACCATTTCGCTCACGCAGTAGCCTGCGCCGAAGGATACGCACAGCTCGCGGTACGCGCGGTCGGAAACGCCTGCCATGGGCGCCAAAAGCGCGCGCGAGGGCAGCGTGATGCCGCCGATGTTGTTTTGAATCATATTCTTCGCTGCGTTGCCCTTCTGCCCGACACCTTGGTGGAAACCAGCATGACAATCACCACAATGACGCCCACGCCGACGCAAATCCACGAAACAATGCCCGCGGTGTAGTCGGTGGAGTAGGTTTTGGTGCTGACAGACTTGTCCATCTGCGGCGCGATGAAGTTTGTCGGCTCCTGCTCGCTGTCAATCAACGCGATATATTCGTTCTGAACCGACTGCGTGGTCGGCTGCGGCTCGGCTTGCGGCGCCTCGGTTTCAATCTGCGGCGCCTCGGTTTCGGGCTCAACATATTCGGTTATCGGCTCAACATATTCCGTCTCGGGCGGTATGTACTCGGTTTCGGGCGCAACGTACTCGGTTTCGGGCTCGGGCACGACTTCACTGATTTGGTCGTCGCCGCTGACGTCGCCGGAAACATCCTCGGCAAAGGCAACAAGCGGAAATGCTGAGAGGAAAATCGCCGCCATCAGCAGAGGCAGCAGTATTCTGAGTGCTTTTCGGAACATCTGTTTTCCTCCGATAGTTACATATTTGTGTTTATTATAGCAAACAATGCGCCATATTGCAAGTTTTTTATGATAATACACGCGCCAGAACGTCCGCCAGCAGTCTGCCGGCAGTTTCCGCCTCGTCGACAGAGTTGGCGTCGGTGCCGATTTCAATCAGCAGCGAGCCGTCGCAGATGTATTCATTGTAGGCAAAATAGTCGAAGCTAACGGGGCGCGTCATGCCGGGATAAAGCGACTCGGCGGTGGTTTGCAGCTTGAGGGCAAAGCTGAGGTTGTTTTGCCAGTGCGAAAAGCCGCGCTCGTTGTCGGGATCGCAGCCGGCGAGAATCATAATCTGCGCCGCCTTTTTGCCGTTGTATTCAAACACGGGCTTGACCTTGCACTCCTCGGTTCCCAGCGCGTCGCGGTGAATGTCGAGCACCACCTTGATTTGGGGGTTCTTTGCCATGTCGTCCTCCACGGTTTGGGCGCTGCGGTCGTAGGAGCCGTTGTAGCTGGAATCGTGAACGGTTTTGTCGTGCAGGGTTTTGATGCCGTTTTGTTCGAGCACCTCGGTCATGGCGTCGCCCACCGCGACAACGTTAAAATCATTGTTGTTGGTGCGCGAATAATAGCTTTCATAAAAATAATCGGCGCTTTCATCAAGGTAGCTCTCGCCTGTGTGGGTGTGATAGATGAGCACCTGCGGCGCGCCGGCGTTTTTCTTGATTTGAAAGGTCAGCGGCGTATTGAGGACGGATTCGAAATCAATGTCAAGGCCTGTGCGGTTTTTGACATATGCACCCGAAACGGCGGTGCCGTCGCCGCCGATGTGCTTTTCGGCGATGTCATACTTTGCTTCGCCGCTGTGGTCGGCGTTGGTATCGTAATAGCCGCTTTTGTCACGCTTTTTTTCGGCCTCGGACGGCGCGCTCGCCGCAACCGATGACGGCGCGGTGGTTGTTTCCTGTATATGGGTTGTCTGCTCGGGCGCGGCGCCGCTCTCAACCGGATATTTGCCGTCCGTCAGGGTAAACGCCGCCGCGGCAAGCACGGTGTCACGTTCACCGAACACCTCGGGCAGCCGCCTGGCCACGCAAAACACCGCCGTTGCCACCAGCGCGAACGACACCGCCGCGCGCAGTCCTTTCATCAGCTTTTGTTTGAACTTCACATAATCACCTGCTCGGCATACTTTTGTATAGTATACGCGAACCGGGCGAGGAATATGTTTTCATAGTTAAAAGTGTTTACATCATCGCCACCAGGTCCTTCAGCTCAAACTCATTCTGCATGGCGGCGTTCAGCGAAAAGCCGAGCAGGCGCGCGGCGCGCTCGGTCAGCAAATCAATCTCGCGCGGAATCACCACCATTTGTCTGCCGCGCGGCACGGTGTACTCCGCCTTGCTGCGCACGCCGCTTCCGAGCACATCGTTGGCAAAGGTCTGCGCGTCAATTACCGTCGGCACGCCGATGGCGATAACGGGAACGCCGACCGTTTCCTGATTGATGCGCGTGCGGTGGTTGCCGACGCCCGCGCCCGGCGAGATACCCGCGTCGCTGATTTGAAGGGTGCAGCCAAGGCGCTCAATGCGGCGCGAGGCGAGCGCGTCAACCGCAATTACGGCGTTGGGGCGAATCCGCCGTACAACGCTGAGAATATACTCCCCTGTTTCAATGCCGGTTTGCCCGGTCACGCCTGTGTTCATCACCGCCACCGGGCGCAGGCGGTCAAGCCCCGTGGAGCGCGCAAGCTCTCCTGTGATATGCCGCGTGGCAAGCACCCTTGCGCCTGTTTTCGGACCGAGCGAGTCGGGCGTGATTTCCTCGTTTCCCAAGCCTGCGACCAGCAGCAGACCGTTGACAGGCAACAGACGGCGGATTTCCTTGCCGATGGTTTTGATTCTTCCGTCGGTTTCGGTGAAGTTGTCCGTCAGCGAGGGCAGCTCAATGGTGATATAGGTGCCGATGTCTTTTCCGAGCGCCTGTTTTGCCCTTTGCGTTTTCACCGTCAGGCGCGAAATGCGCAGGCCGTTTTCGCTGTATTCGTGAAAATCCATTCCCGGCACCCTGCCGCCTGCGATTTCGCGCGCCTCAATTGCCAAATCCGTTCTCAGCTGCATGCTATCCTCTCCCAAGCAAAAATTACCTTTCTATTATTTGTGCGCGCGGCGGTAATTATTCTTTACAACAGCGTTTTTCTTTGCTATAATATAGGCAATTCTTACTTTTTTGAGGTAACTATGAAAAGAAACATATGGAAAAAGGCCTGCTGCATTCCGCTGATTGCCGCAATGCTGACAGGTATCGGCAGCGTCGGCGTAATGGCGGCGCAGATTGACGAAGAATCCGCCGTTGCGCAAACGCCTGAGGCGACGTTTGAATCCGAAACGCTTCCGACACAATACAGCTCGGTGGATTTGGGATATGTCACCCCGGTAAAAAGCCAGCAGTACAACTCCTGCTGGGCGCACGCGAGCATGGCGACGCTGGAATCGTTTTTGATGCGAAACGGCATTGACTGCGGCGACATGTCGGTGAATCACCTCAACATCTGGGCGTCGCAGCGCTCCAACGGCAAGGGCTGGACGCGCGACATTTATTCCGACGCCTACCCTGTGACCGCGCTGGGCTATTTGACCTCGTGGCAGGGCGGCGTGATGGTGTCGGATTTGGAGGACGATGTGCTCGACGACAGCATTACGGGCGACATGGTCGCCACCGATTTGGCGCGATACGGCGTGACGGCGGTGAGGTATCTTTCCAAGGATAATCCGGAGGAGATTAAGCGCGCGATACGCGACTGCGGCGGCGCGTTTTCCTCCTATGCCAACGCCGGGCAATGCTGGAGCAGCGACAAGCTTTCCTATTATATGCCCCCGAGCTTCAGCGACGCCTATGCAGGTCACTCGATTGAGGTGGTCGGCTGGGACGACAGCTA
>CADBSZ010000102.1 GCA_902797525.1 uncultured Ruminococcus sp.
GGGCTGCCACGGCGACGGCAGAATCTGCTGTAACTATGTTGTCTGTGCCCAGCAGCGCCATGTCGGCAGAATGAAGGTCATTTTGATTGGCGAAAACTACGGTTATTAAATTATCTACTAAAAAATAAAGCCGTGGGCTAACCCACGGCTTACCGCTTATTTTAGTTGTTTGCGGATTTGTTGCTCTTGTTCTGAGAAGATTTTGTGCTCTTGTTATCGCAGTTCTGCGTGTTCTTGTTATTGGTCTGATTCTTTTCGCTCATGGTAACACCTCCATTCCGTTACACCCATAGTATTCACACAATTTTTGGTAATATACATGCAGGAAAAAATTTTTTTACAGCGAATGCAGGCTCTGTTAGGGGAGGAGTTCGCGGATTTTTTACACTACTATAACAGCGCAAACTTTCGCGGCCTGCGCGTCAACACGCTCAAATGCACCGTTGATAAACTCAATGCCGCGTTGCCGTTTGAATTAAAGCCCACGCCGTTTTGTCCCGACGGCTATTACATTCCGGATGATGTAACCTCGCTCGGTAACCATCCGCTTCACCACGCAGGCGCGTTTTATATGCAGGAGCCTTCCGCAACCTCTGCTGTGGAAATGCTCGGCGTACAGCGCGGCGACTATGTGCTCGACCTTTGCGCCGCACCGGGTGGTAAAAGCACCCAAATCGGCGCGAAGCTTGGCGGCACAGGATTGTTGTGGAGCAACGAAATTGTCAAAAGCCGTGCTAATATTCTTTTATCGAATATTGAACGTATGGGAATTGCCAATGCGGTTGTCTCCAATTGCCATCCCGAACAGTTGTGCAGTCAGCTTGCAGGACAGTTTGACCGGGTATTGGTGGACGCGCCGTGCAGCGGTGAGGGCATGTTTCGCAAAAACGCCGAAGCGCAAACCGAGTGGAGCGTAGAGCATGTGAAAAGCTGTGCCGAACGCCAGCTGCATATTCTTAACAGCGCCAAACAGGCGTTGCGCGGCGGCGGTGTGATGGTTTATTCCACCTGCACCTTTTCACAGGAGGAAAACGAGGGCGTTATTACCGAATTTCTGGCGGAAAATCCCGACTTCGTGCTTGAAGACGCGCAGGTGTCCTTTGGCAGACCGGCTATGGAATACGCGCGCCGCATTTTTCCGATGGACGGCGGCGAGGGTCACTTTGCCGCGCGCCTGAAAAAGCTGTCCGAGTCACCCTCTGTTCATTCGCCATACATCGCAGCGCCGTCCATGGACAAGCAGCTTGCCGCAGCGTTTGATTTTTACGACAGCTTGTTCATCAATCGTCCCTTCGGCGGCAATCTTACAATCAAAAACAACAAAATCATTATTCTTACACAGAATTATATATCTACCCGACTGAATGTTTTACGCGCCGGAATCGTACTCGGCGAAGTTGTTAAAAACCGCATTGAGCCGCACCACAGCGCATTTGCGGCGGCAAAGCCCAAACAGTGCCGCCGCGTGGTTGATTTCCCGTCCGACAGCGAGCAAATCAAAGCCTATTTGCATGGCGAAGAAATCGCGGTTCCCAATGATATAAAGGGCTACACCGCTGTTTGTGCGGACGGCGTCACCGTCGGATTCGGCAAAGCGTCCAACGGCAGGCTGAAAAACAAATATCCGAAAGGCTTGAGAACATTAAAATGAAACGACTTTCCGATATCGGTACCATTAAAGAAATCTTAACAAAGCACGGCTTTACCTTTTCCAAGGCGCTCGGTCAGAATTTTCTGATTAACCCCACCGTTTGTCCGCGCATGGCGGAAGCCTCGGGAGCAGGGGAGGGCGTCGGCGTCATTGAAATCGGCCCCGGCATTGGTGTGCTGACCAACGAGCTGTGTCAGCTTGCCGACAAGGTGGTCGCCATCGAACTAGACAAGCGGTTGTTGCCGGTGCTCGACGAAACGCTTGCTGAATATGACAATGTCAAAATTATCAACGCCGATGTGCTTGAGCTTGATTTAAAGCGTTTAATTGCCGAGGAATTTCCCGGTATTCAGGTGGTTGTTTGCGCCAATTTGCCTTATTACATCACCTCGCCGGTCATCATGAAGCTGCTCGAGGACAAGCTGCCGGTTTCCGCCGTCACAGTCATGGTGCAAAAGGAAGCGGCGCAGCGCATTTGTGCGCCGGTCGGTTCGCGCGAGAGCGGCGCGGTTACGGTTTCGGTCAACTACTACGCCAAAGCGCAAATGCTGTTCGGCGTCAGCGCAGGTTCCTTTATGCCTGCGCCCAAGGTTGATTCCGCGGTGCTGCGGCTCGATATTTTGTCCGAACCGCCCGTAAAAACCGATGAAAAGCAATTTTTCCGTGTGATAAAAGCGGCGTTTTCTCAGCGCCGAAAGGTTATTTCCAATTCGCTTAGCTCCGGACTTGGAATGGACAAGCAATCCGTCAATGACTTGCTCAATCGTGCAGGCGTTCCTGCTAACGCGCGCGCCGAGGCACTGTCGCTTAACGACTTTGCCGCGATTGCCAATTGCCTGAAATGAGGTGCTTTTATGAAAAAATCTCAACGCATGAACGTGCAGTATAAAATATCCTTTATCCTCATGATTATCTGTGTCGCTTTGCTGATTGCGGCGTTTGTTGTCAGTTATGTTTTGGATCAGTCTGTCATCGGCGTTATTATTGCCGCGGCAGGCGCCGCACTGTGCGTTGCCGGCATCGTTTTGGCGCTGCTCAGCAAGCCCCGCGTTCCGAAGGTAAAGCGTTACGCGCCCGACAACGATAATCATTCACTTGACACGCCAACTCAGGAATGATATAATAAAATCGCTTAAAGGGGAGTAATTCGCGGAATTCCGTGATATATTTCGTCAGTCACATACCGTCGAAGAACGGTATCGGATATATCTTAAAGAATGAGACTTTTATTGCAGCACCCGGGCGGATGTATGCAATAAAGGTCTTTTGTTTTTCTCGAAATATTCCTTCAAAGGAGGTCAAATATATGGCAGATTGGTATCAAAAATCAAGCGCCGAAGTACTGAATACACTGGACGTCACCACTGACGGACTCACATCGGAAAAGGCGGAGGAACTGTTAAAAACGCACGGCGCAAACGTGCTCGCCGAGGGCAAAAAGAAATCCGTGTTGCAGGTTTTTTTCGGTCAGTTTGCGGATTTACTCGTTATTATCCTGATTGCCGCGGCAATTATTTCCATCTTCTCGGACAATCTTGAAAGCACCATCGTCATCTTTGCTGTCATCACGATGAACGCGATTCTCGGCACCGTACAGCATGTCAAGGCAGAAAAATCCCTCGAAAGCCTGAAATCGCTTTCGTCTCCCGGCGCAAAGGTGATTCGCAACGGACAAAAAATTGAAACGGATTCCAAAAAGATTGTTCCGGGCGACATCATTATCCTTGAAGCAGGCGACATGGTCGTTGCCGACGGACGCATTATCCACAGCTATTCTCTCCAGGTTAATGAAAGCTCGCTGACGGGCGAATCGACCAATGTCGATAAAACCGACGCTGCCATCCAAGGCGAGGTACCGTTGGGAGACCGCACCAATATGGTGTTCTCGGGCAGCCTTGTCACCTACGGCAGAGCGATGGTGGTCGTCACCGAAACGGCGATGAACACCGAAATCGGCAAAATCGCTTCACTTATGAACGCCGCAAAGGAAAAGAAAACGCCTTTGCAGCAAAGCCTTGACCGTTTTTCCGGCAAGCTTGCCGTTATTATAATGGCAATCAGCGTGTTGGTGTTTGTGCTTACCATGTGGCAAAACAACTGGAGCGGCAGTGCGGTTATTGATTCGCTGATGTATGCCGTCGCGCTGGCGGTTGCTGCGATTCCCGAGGCACTCGGTTCCATCGTCACCATCGTGCAGGCGATGGGCACACAGAAAATGGCAAAGGAAAACGCCGTCATCAAGGACTTAAAGGCGGTCGAAAGTCTCGGCTGTGTTTCTGTTATTTGCTCCGACAAAACCGGCACACTCACGCAGAATAAAATGACAGTGCAAAAAATCTATATCAACGGCGAAAGCATCCGCGAGGAAGAGCTTGACTTAAAAATTGAATCCCACCGCCGCTTGTTATATGACATGGTTCTCAACAATGACTCAAGCATCGTGAACGGCAAGGGAATCGGCGATCCAACCGAATACGCACTGCTGGAAACCTCGCGCGAAATAGGTTTGGACGAAAACCTTATTCGCGACACGCTTATCCGCGAAGAGGAGGTTCCGTTTGACTCGGACCGCAAAATGATGTCCACGAAATACAAGCTCCACGGCGTTTCGCATGTGTTGACAAAGGGCGCATTGGACTCTATACTCGACCGCTGTGTTACGATTTCGACCAACGACGGCGTGCGCGAGATGACTGAAGCTGACAGACAGCGAATTGTCGCGCAAAACCAAGCCTATTCCGAGCAAGGGTTGCGCGTGCTTGCGTTTGCATATAAAGAGAGCGACGAAGCGTTGTCCGTTGACACCGAATACGGCTACACCTTCCTCGGCCTTGTTTCCATGATCGATCCGCCGCGCGAGGAAAGCCGCAAGGCGGTTGCCGACGCAATCCGCGCCGGTATCAAGCCCATTATGATTACAGGCGACCACAAGGTGACTGCGTCTGCCATCGCCAAGCAAATCGGCATTATGCAAGACAGTGATATTGCCGTAACCGGCATGGAGCTTGACGCGATGTCAGACGTCGAGCTCGACAAAAAGCTCGAAAGCATTTCGGTTTACGCGCGTGTTTCTCCTGAAAATAAAATCCGCATTGTGGAGCGCTGGCAAAATAAGGGCAATATCGTTGCCATGACAGGCGACGGCGTCAATGACGCTCCCGCGTTGAAAAAAGCCGACATCGGCGTTGCCATGGGTATCACCGGCACCGAGGTCAGCAAGGACGCCGCCTCCATGATTTTGCAGGACGACAACTTTGCCACCATCATCAAGGCGGTTGCCAACGGACGCAGTGTTTACCGCAATATCAAAAACGCAATTTTGTTCTTGCTCTCCGGCAACATGGCGGCGATTATCACCGTGCTGTTCGCGTCATTAATGGCGCTTCCCATGCCGTTTATGCCCGTCCATTTGCTGTTTATCAACTTACTCACCGACTCGCTGCCTGCCATCGCTATCGGCATGGAGCCGCCGGAGGACGGTCTGCTGTCGCAGAAACCGCGCGATCCCAAAGCAGGTATTCTCACTCGGGATTTCACCTTCCTGATGTTTGCGCAGGGCGCCTTAATCGCCGTTTCGGTTATCGCTGCTTTTTATATCGGCTTGTCGCAAAGCGCAGTTGCCGCCAGCACCATGGCGTTTGCCACCTTAACGCTTGCGCGCCTGTTCCACGGCTTTAATTGCCGCGGTGAAAAGTCGATTTTCAAGCTTGGCCTCAGTTCCAATATCTTTTCGGTCGGCGCGTTTTTGCTCGGCGCGCTTTTGCTCGCGCTCGTGCTGTTTGTCCCCGTTGCGCAGCCATTATTCTCGGTAACTCCGCTTGGCTCTGTTCAGCTTGTTTCGATACTCGGACTGGCAATCGCACCCACCATCGTCATTCAGGTAGTGAAGGTAATTGGCGGTTTGCGCCGCAAATAAGCGGAATTTATTGGTATTATTCATTTTTTGCGTGTAAATCCAAGGTTTTTTCATAAAAACTTATGGTTGACAATTTCCGCGTTAAATTCTATAATAGAATAAACTACCAAGGGAGTGACGTATGTTGAATATTTGGCATGACATTTCACCGAAAAGAATTACCCCCGATGATTTCTACGCGGTTATTGAAATCTCAAAGGGAGACAAAAATAAATATGAGCTTGACAAGGAAACCGGCTTGCTAAAGCTCGACCGCGTGCTGTTTACCTCCACACATTATCCTGCCAACTACGGCTTTATTCCGCGCACCTATGCCGACGACGGTGACCCGCTCGACGTTTTGGTTTTGTGCAGCGAAACCATATTGCCCATGACGCTTGTTGAGTGCAAGCCAATCGGTATGCTGAACATGATTGACGGCGACAGTAAGGACGAAAAAATCATCGCTGTTCCGCTCAATGATCCCAACTACAGCACCTATAACGACATCAAGGACCTGCCCAAGCATGTGTTTGATGAAATCAAACACTTTTTCTCGGTTTATAAGTCGCTTGAAAAAGGCAAGGAAACCTCTGTTGCCGAAGTCAGCGGTGTCAAAAAAGCGAAGGATACCATCAAAAAGTGTATTGACAGCTACATTTCCGATTTCCAAATGGCATAACGCATAGGCGCGCCCAATCAGGGTGCGCCTTTTTTCGCAGTTTTCTAAAAAATTTTCACTCACCGTGCAACAAAACCCTTTGTTTTTCCCACATAACCAATGAACGATATCGTTGGAGGCACACCATGAGCAACAACAATTTAGTCAGCCGCGCCAAGATGGGCGACAGGCAAGCCTTTGCCGCGCTGTACACAACCTATAAAGACAGTCTTTACCGCTACGCCTACTTCAAGCTCGGCAACGCTGTCGACGCGCAGGACGCGGTTTCCAACTGCATTGTGGAAGCCTATTCGGGGATTGCACTGTTGAAAAACGAACAAGCCTTTCAGGGTTGGATATTCCGTATTCTTTACCGCGAATGCTGCCGTCTGCTGCGCGATAACATCAGCCGCAGGGTAGAGGAGCGGCTTGACGATCACGAGCACCTGCCGAGTCATGATTCCCACCTTGCGCCCGAGCTTTCGGAAGCGCTGGCAACCCTTTCCGCCGAGGAAAAGGACATTGTGCTGCTTTCGGTGGTGGCAGGCTATAAAACGCGCGAGGTAGCCGGTATGTTGGGGTTGAACCATTCCACGGTGCGCTCCAAGCTGTCGCGCGCACTGGCAAAGATGAAAAACTTTTTGGAGTGAGTGTTATGAAAAACAACGATTTTGAATATATTAAAAACCAATTTGATCAAAGCGGCGTCAACGCACCCAACTCGCTTGACGAAGCGGAGGTGATGAACCTCTTAGCCAATCAGCAGCCCGTTCAGGCAATACCGCCGCAAAAACCGAAAAAGAAGCTTGCAGTCGGCATTTCCGCCGCCGCTGCAGTCGCGGTTATTACAGCGGGTGCCATCACCTTCACCTCGCTGCACTTCAATCCGTTCCAAAGCGGCGAAAAAGTGCTTTTCGGCGACACTGCCGCCCTGCGCACCTTTTCCGGCCGCGCGCAAATTCAGTCAACTCTCAGCGACTTGCTGCGCCTTACAGGGCAGTCGGCAGACAGCTTTCATTATTCGGGTAAATATTCAGCGTATGAGGACGGTGCGGCGGCAGGAAGCAGCTCCGGTGCAGCGGCAGGAAGCAGCTACGGTGCAATGCATGACTCTTCCCATAATTCAACCTATGAGCAGGTGACGGGTGTTTCCGAAGCGGATAACGTTAAAACCGACGGCAAATACATTTATTATCTTTCCAACACCAAAAATCAGTCAATCGAAGTTTTTTCTGCTGAGGCGGAAAACAGCAAAAAGGTCTGCAATATTGAAATCTCGGATAGCGGCAGCTATTCTTATGCACAGGATTTCTTTCTCTATGAAGGCAAGCTGATTGCGCTTTCCGGCCACTACGTTGATGACAAAATGGAAAAGGCAGATTCCGACACCTACCGCCAATTTCAGGAGATGACCGAGGTTCAGATTTTCGACCTCTCCGACATCAACCATGTCACCCTGCTCGACAGCTTTTCGCAGAGCGGAACATACATCTCCTCGCGCATGATTGACGGCATGCTTTACGTTGTGTCAAACGACCGCGTTTATTCGTCCGACGACCTGCCCTTTGTAAAGCATAACGGCGCAACGCCCGATTCCGCCGAACGAAAGGAACTGCCTGCCAATCAAATCTATTCCGTTGACACGCCCACCGTTAACAGCTTTTTGGTGGTCAGCAGCATCGACACCGAAAAAAGCGCGCAGGCAGCCGTCACCAAGGCGGTGCTCGGCTCGGCGGACATCATCTATTGCAATCAGCAAAACCTTTATGTTACCGCCTATGATTATCCGCCGCAGCTCTATGCCGATATGATAAACAGCAACGTTTTTTTTGGTGCTTACGCGTCAGGATCGGACAGATCCGGTGAGCAAACGCAAATCATTAAAGTCAGCTTGGAAAAGGACCTTCGGTTTGTCGCCTCCAATAAAGTAGACGGCACCATTGACAACCAGTATTCGCTTGATGAATACGAGGGCAACCTCCGCGTGGCGACCACCACCTATGACGAGGACTATCAGCCGACAAACAATCTCTATGTGCTTGACGAAAAACTCAAGCAAATCGGCGCCGTTACGGGATTTGCGGATACGGAAACCATCCGAGCGGTACGCTATATCAACGACACCGCCTACGTCATCACCTATATGCAGACCGATCCGCTGTTTGTCATTGATCTGTCTGTTCCCACCGCACCGCGAATCAGGGGCGAGGTTAAAATCAGCGGTTTCTCCTCGCTGCTTGTGCCCGTTGATGAAAACACGCTGCTCGGCATCGGTTATCACGATGGATTCAATGAAGATGAGCAGATTTACGACGCCAATGAAAGTTGGGGACTCAAGCTTGTCACCTTTGACGTAACCGATAAAAGCAATCCGTTGGTGCTTGACGCTAAGGTTTTCCCACATGTCAGTTCCGGGGTGCAATACAATCTCAAGGCGCTGCTTGTCAACTTTGAGCGCGGAGACTATGCTGTTCCGACTAACTATTATTACGACGGCGGATGGAAGGACGGCGAATATTATGATTATGAAATACCCGAAACAAAAAACGGTGTGATTAACTTCCGTATTGACAATGGCAATATCACTGTTATTGACGACTATACGTCCGATAAAATCACCGGCGAGTTTGCTTCCGTTGACCGCTGCGTTTATGTCGGCGATTATATCTATCTCCTCGGGTCCGCCGATTACGAAAACACCGTCATCGACTGTGTAAAATACAAATAAAATGAAAGTTTTATTCTTGCTTTGTCGCATACGGTTTGATATATGTGTGCACAAAATAAACAATGTCCGTAACAGAGCATAATAGACAGTAAACACTGAATTGGTTTTTCCATAAAAACAGCCTGATGATTTCAGATGAAGTCATCAGGCGTTTGTTTATCATAAATGGTGATTTTGGATTAGTCGTTATCCGTCAAACGGTATTTATGTTTATAAGCATTATAGCGCTCAATATTATACCGTTATAAAGCAGAGAAAACTATCGGCTTTTGTCAAATGCTTTAAGAGAAATACTAAAGTCAAAATCTGCAATAACGTTAGCGGCAAATAAACTTTTTGTAAATAATTGACAAAATTGTATTGTGCATTTCTATGCTTCAAAGCGGTACAAAAAGTGAATGATGGCCTGAAACCTGATAGTCCTTTATTGTATAATTAAAATGTATATTTGTGTTCATTATTTCTTAAAGGGTGATAAGATGAAAACA
>CADBSZ010000103.1 GCA_902797525.1 uncultured Ruminococcus sp.
CCGTCACATAAGGATGTTATACTGTCTTTAACAGAAAACGGAAAAACGCGTTTAATTGTTAAATTATCTAAAAATTTTCGAAAAAATTTGTTGATAGAGGTTGATTTTTTCTCCGATTTTGTGTAATATGTATATGAGAAGAATTGTATCTACTACAATGATTAATACAAATTATGCAGGAAAAAGAGGTAATACTATGTCAAACAGATTATTTCAGGGTATCGTGCATCAGATGAAGGATGCCATCGACAGAACCATCGGCGTGATTGATGAAACCTCCGTGGTAATCGCTTGCTCGGAGCTCGGAAAAATCGGCGAGGTCAACGAGAGCATTAATTCCGAAACGCTCAGCTCCACCGCGCCCTTTGTCATTAACGGCTATACATACAAATCCTTTGGCAGCAGCGCCAAATACGACTATGCCGTGTTTGTACAGGGCACCGATGAGTACGCGCAAAAGTACGCGCAGCTTCTCTCTGTTTCCTTTGCGAGCATCAAGCAGTACTATGACGAAAAATATGACCGTTCCAACTTCATCAAAAACGTCATTCTCGACAACATTCTTCCGGGCGACATCTACCTCAAGGCGCGCGAGCTTCACTTTAATTCCGAGGTGGCGCGCGTTTGCCTGCTGATTAAGATTGTGTCCCGCACCGATGTTTCCGCTTACGACATAGTTCAAAACCTTTTCCCCGATAAATCAAAGGACTTCGTTATCAACATCAACGAGGAGGAAATCGCTCTTGTCAAGGAGGTTAAGCCCGACATCGACGGCCGCGACCTCGAAAAGCTGGCAAGCTCCATTTCCGACACCCTCTCAAGCGAGTTCTACACCCACTGTGTTGTCGGCATCGGCACCACCGTTACGGGCATCAAGGATTTGGCGCGTTCCTTTAAGGAAGCGCAGTCCGCGCTGGAGGTTGCAAAGGTATTCGACACCGAGCGCACCATCGTCAGCTATGACAACCTCGGTATCGCGCGCCTGATTTATCAGCTGCCCACCACCCTTTGCAAAATGTTCCTCAAGGAAGTGTTCAAGCGCGGCTCGATTGAAAGCCTCGACCAGGAAACCCTGTTCACCATTCAGCGCTTTTTCGAAAACAACCTCAACGTATCCGAAACCTCGCGCAAGCTGTTCGTACACCGCAACACGCTGGTGTACCGTCTTGAAAAAATCAAGAAGCTCACAGGTCTTGACCTGCGCGAATTTGAGGACGCTATCGTATTTAAGGTAGCCTTGATGGTTAAAAAATACCTGAACGCGAGCCCCACAAAATATTAAGCCGTGTTTTCCGTTCCTGAACACAGTTTTGCTGTGTTCAGGACGTTTTGGCGTTTGTTTGCCCTCTTTATTTCGGGGCAAAAAATGTCTAAAATACAATTCCACACAGCCTTTAGGCTGCAACAGGTGAAACTATGATTGATTTTGAAAATGTATCCAAAACTTATCCCAACGGCACCCATGCGCTGAACAACGTCAGCCTACACATCGACAAGGGCGAGTTTGTGTTCATCGTGGGCGCTTCGGGCGCGGGAAAAAGTACATTTCTCAAGCTGATTATGCGTGAGGAAATCCCGACCTCGGGCGAGATTACCATTAACGGCAACAAGCTGTCAAAGCTCAAAAAGCGCGACGTGCCGTATCTTCGCCGCCACATGGGAATCGTCTTTCAGGACTTCCGCCTGATTGACAAAATGAACGTTTTTGACAACGTCGCGTTCGCTATGCGCGCCGTTGGCGAAAACTCCGCCACTGTCAAAAAGCGCGTGCCGTATGTGCTCGATTTGGTGGGCTTAAAGGACAAAATGAAGGACAAGCCCAGCGAGCTTTCGGGCGGCGAGCAGCAGCGCGTCAGCCTGGCGCGTGCGCTGGTGAACAATCCCGAAATCATCGTTGCCGACGAGCCGACGGGCAACATCGACCCCGAGCTGTCGCACGAAATCATCGAGCTGCTCACGCAGATTAACTCCATGGGCACGACGGTTTTGGTGGTTACGCACGAGCACGAGCTGGTACGCGAGTTTAACCAGCGCGTCATCACCATCGACAAGGGCAGAGTCGTCAGCGACTCCGCAGAGGAACTGGTTGACGTCAGCGAGGGCGCGTTTGACGACAGCGACTACGCCGAGGAATACGGCGACAGCTACTCCGACATCGCGCCGGATTCTCCCGAACAGGTACAAGCCGAAGAGGAGAGCCGCGACATCAGCTCCCATTCCGGCGCGCACTATGCGCCCGACGAGGAGGATGAGGACGGCAGTGAGCCGCCCCGGTACCCCGACAACGTGGTGATTATACCCGACTAACCCCGAAAGGATAATGATATGAAAGGCTTTGGCTATCTTGTAAAAGAGGGCTTCAAAAACGTCTATGCCAACAGAATCATGAGCATCGCGTCCATCTGCGTTCTTGTGAGCTGTTTGGTGCTGACGGGCGCGGCGTCGCTGTTTTCGCTCAACGTGTCGGCAATTGTCACCGACGTTGAAAAGAACAACGAAACCACGGTGTATATTCTCCGTGACCGCAGCGAAATTGAAGCCAGACAAATCGGAAAACAAATCGAAGCGATTGACAACGTGGAATCGGCGCTGTTTGTGTCGAAATCCGAGGCGGTGCAGCAGTATAAGGAAACCCTTGGCGAGCAGCTGTTTGACCGCATTAAGGACGAGGATCCCTTAAACGACGCCTACCGCGTGGTGATTAAGGATTTGTCAAAATACGACGACACCGTCAAGCAGCTCAAGGCGATTGACGGCATTGAAAAAATCAATGACCGCCGCGAATTTGCGCAAAAGCTGTCCACCATCAGCAACCTAATTAACATCATTTCGATTGCCGTTGTGGCGGCGCTGATTATCATCTCGCTGTTCATCATCGCCAACACCATCCGCGCGACGATGTATTCCAGACGCTTCGAAATCAGTATCATGAAGTCTGTCGGCGCAACGAACATGTTTGTGCGCATGCCGTTCTTGGTCGAGGGCATGGTCATCGGCTTTATTTCGGCGGCGCTGGCGACCGGCGCGGTTGCCCTGCTGTATGAGGGCGTCAAGCGCGTCATTACGGAAGTGGCAGGCTCGTGGATTTCCGTGATTCCGTTCTCGGAGGTTGTGCTGCCGCTGGCAATCGCGTTTGTGATTGCAGGCGTGTTGGTCGGCTTCTTCGGCGGCTTCATCTCCATCCGCAAGTATCTGAAAAAGGAAGGCAATGAAATTCTCGGCTGGTAATCAGCAAGGAGGCAGGTTATATGAAAAAATTTAAAGCGGTTTTGTGCGCCGCGCTCAGCGTGTGCATTCTCGCTGTTCCGCTGTCGTCCGCCGTTGTGTTCAATGCGGGCGCGGAGGACAACATCAAATCCTTACAGGACAAAATCGACGAGCTTGACGCCAAAAGCGACGAGTATCAGGCGATTTTGGACGAAACCGAAAGCGACATCAGCGAAAAGGAGGCCTACAGCGAGGCGCTTGTCAGCAAGATTTCCACGCTGAACGAAAAGGTCATTCTCACCCGTGAGGCGATTTCCGACCTCAGCGACGACATCGACGAAAAGCAGGACGAAATCGACCAGGGCAACGCCGGCATCGAAAGCCAGGTTGCCGCGCTTTGCGAGCGTTTGCGCCTGATTTATATGGCAGGCAGCGCCAGCAATCTGGAAATTCTGCTTGGTGCCAAGGACTTTGGCGACTTTGTCGACAAGCTTTCTCTGGTAAAAACCCTGTCCGATTACGACAAGGAACTCATTAACGAAATCAACGGCAAGCTCGACATTATCGAAGCGCAAAAGAAAGAGCTTGAGGCTGACAAAACCGAGCTGGAAGTGCAGGAAACCTCGCTCAACGGCGACCTTGAGGAGCTTAACGGCCTGCTCGAGGAAAATCAGGCGGTGCTCACCGAGCTGACCGCCAAGAGCGAAAAGGCGAAAGCGGCGCTTCAGGACGCGTCCAGCGAAAGCGCGCAGCTTGAGTCGCAGATTGCGCAGTACTTTGCGGCGCAGCAGGCGGCGGCACAGTCCGTTTCCGCGGCGCAGCAGGCGGCGGCAAGACAGCAGGCGGCGGCGCAGCAGCAACAGGCGGCAAACAATAATAATAACAACAATCAAAGCAGCACCGATAACGACAGCAGCGGTGATGACGATTCCTCATCCGATGACGACAACTCCGGAAGCAGCGGCGGCGATTCCTCATCGTCCGTTCCGTCCGGCGGCGGCTACACATGGCCCTGCCCGAGCTGCTATATTCTGACCTCGCTTTGGAACGAGGACAGAACCACCTACAACCACGGCGCAATTGACATCGGCTGCGCCTACGGCTCGGCTATTGTTGCGGCGGAAAGCGGCACGGTGACCTACACCAACACCTCCTGCTATCACAACTGGGGCAAGTACAACAGCTGCGGCTGCGGCGGCGGCTTCGGCAACTATGTGTGGATGAGCCACGGCAACGGCAAGGAGACTATTTACGGCCACCTCACCAGCGTTACCGTCAGCCCCGGTCAGTATGTCAGCAAGGGACAGGTTATCGGCTACTCCGGCTCCACCGGCTATTCCACCGGTCCGCACCTCCACTTTGAGTGCCGCTACTACGGCACCAAATACAACCCCATGGACGAGCTCAGCGCATATTGGGGCATGGTGACGGTATACTGATATCGCATACCTATACAATCACAAAAGCAGGAACGTAAAAACAACGTTCCTGCTTTTTTACTTTATAGGAAACTCCAC
>CADBSZ010000104.1 GCA_902797525.1 uncultured Ruminococcus sp.
CGCAGGTGCCATTGCCGCACCCATGTTATTGGCGTCGGTAATTTGCATATCAGTGATCTTTCCAACCGTGGCGGCGCGAATTTTGGCACCGCTTCCGTTTTGGCTGAGCACACAGCCGCCGGCGCCCGTCACCGTCCACTGAGCGGTCGGCGTGCGCACCGAGCCGTATTCCATTGGATAACGGTATTGCCGCTCTGCCGAGCAGAAATGCGACGAGGTGGCGGCAACCGTGTGGCGTGCCGCACCGCCGGCAACAAACACCGCCGCCATCATCAGGCTTTGCGCCATGGTGGAGCACGCACCGTATTGTCCGAGATACGGAATGCCGAACTGCATTAAGCCGAACGACGAGCTGACGCACTGGTTCAGCAAATCGCCTGCAAACACGGCGTCGATTTCTGCGGCGCGCAATCCGCATTTTTCCAGTGCAAGGCCCACCGCCTCGCGCTGCAGGCCGCTTTCTGCCGCTTCATAGGTATCCGTGCCGCCGCGGCTGTCATAGATGACCTTGTCAAACAATTTGCCGAGCGGTCCTTGTGCCTCTTTCTTGCCGACAACCGAGGCATAGCCTGCAATCGCCGGGTGTTGTTCAAATAGGAGCGTCCCCACTCCCAACCGTTTAATCATAGAAAAAACCTCCGCTGATAGTGTTAGCGGAGGTTTTGAATTTATCATTGAAAAATTTTGTCATGGCGCTTCCGTGTTAACCGGCTGCTCCCGGGTTTCAGGCTCATCGGGAACCTGCGGCTCAGCCTGCGCCTCAGTTGCGGCGGGCGCCGCCTCGGTATGCTGCTCATTGGAGCTGTTGTCCGACTGATTCGAACTGTTGCCGGAATCAGAATCATCGTCGTCGGTTTCCTGCGCGGAATCTTCGAGGTCATCAACGTTTTTCTTTTCGTCTCGCGCGTCGTTGTCGGCAGGATAGAAGATAACGCCGTTGTCGCTGTCGTAGCTGGAGCTCGGGAGCTCCTCCTCGTCAACCTTTTTGCCGTCCTTAAAATACACGCGCCACGCCTTGACGGAATAGCTGGAGCCGCCGGTGCTGCCCAACTCGTTCGCGGTTTTGATTTCATCGTAATTCGGACTTTGATAACCCCAGAAAGAAGCATAGAGGGTGCTGTCCACAAGCTTGCATTCGAGGAACATCTGATAGCCCGAAACGTTTTTCAGACACAAATCGAGGTTGGGATAGTCAATCGTCGCGTCAAGGCCGGTGGGAACATAGGTGGACGCCCACTTGTGGTTATAGCGCTCAACTATTTCCATATTTGCGCGGATGGCCGCGTTGTAAATCGTGGAGCTCGACTGGCAGATACCGCCGCCGATGCCGTCGATAATCTTGCCCTCGGAAATCACATGTGCGGATTTATAGCCGTTTGACTCCAAGTTGGAGTCGCCCGTACATTCGTTGAACGACCAGGTTTCACCCGGGTCGATAATCGAGCCGTTGCACGCGGCAAGCGACACCTTCATGTTGTTGGTGCCGTTGGCGGTGTTGGTGGAGTAGGTTTCATAAGAAGAGAGCTTTACCAGATTCTTCTTTAAGAAATCCACCGTCACCTCCGCCGAGGTACTTTCGGTTTTCGCATTGATGGTGCAGTAGTTTTTGCCGCTCGTAAAGCCGCCGAGCAACTCGGTTTTCAGGTTTTTCTCGTCAATATCCAGACCGTCAACTTCGTCCGCGTATTCAAAGCGGTTGTCGGCGTACGGATGAAATTTGGTGACATAGGCGTTAACCGGCTCGGTTTCATTTTCCTCGCAAATCGCGCTGACCTGCTTGTCCACCGAATCGACCGTGACGGTTGCCTTCACATTGTATTCCGCATTTTCTTTTGAGGTTTTTGCCTCCGCGTCGGCCTTCACCTGCGCGAGAACCTCGTCAATATTATAGGTATACTCAAAGTTGTCCTGCGTCAGTTCAACCGTTTTGCTGCCGACGTTGACAGAAAACTTAATCGGCGAAACAAAGCTTTTTTTGCTGTTTTCAAGCAGCGCCTTGGCTTCCTTAACGGTTTTTCCCGAAATGTCAACGCCCGAAACGGAGGTGTTTTCGGCAAAGGTAAATTCCTTCGGCGTTGTGTCCTCGGAACCCTTTATGGCATTGAAAATGCAGATGCCTGCCACAACAAGCGCCACCGCCGCGGCAACCGACACCGCGATAATGATGGCGATTTTCTTTTTGTTGCTGTTATTATTGCTGTTATTACCGCCGCTGCCTTTGGCATAGCGCGAACCGCCCGAGCGGCGTCCCGACACACTGGTGATGTCAACCATGTCGTCTGCCGTCGCGGCGCTGTAATAATGTCCGTATCTCATAACCCACCCCTAAAAAGAGCTTGCCGGCTTTGCGCAAACAGCGCAAAACCATATATTTATTATATGAAAGGTTTTGATTCCTAATATTCATACTTATTCTACTACAAAACTTTCCAAAAAGAAAGTGGCAAAACACAAATTTACAAGGCGGTTTCCGCGCTTTTTTTGTGTAAAATAAGGTCAGTGCAATCACACGGTTTTCACGCGAGACGGTTTTGACGCCGTATTTTTTCGAAAAAACAGACACCGAAACAAAAATATCTGTTGAAAAATGACCTGTTTGTTGTATAATAAAAGAAGATAATGAAGAATTGCGCAATGTTTAAGATTGATTTCAAGGAGCTGAGTCAGATGAAAATTTTGATTTTTTCCGCCTCAACCGGCGGCGGTCATAAACGTGCGGCAGCCGCGCTGGAAGAAACCATCAAACGGCTGAACCCCGAGGCTTCCGTCACCGTTGTGGACGGATTGGCAGCAATCGGCAAGTTTTATGACAAAGCCATTGTGCAGGGCTATTACTTTTTGGTGAAGAAAACCCCGACCTTTTACGGCGGACTTTACAAAATTACCGACCGCAAAAATCTGATGTACAAGGCGGTTATGAAGTCAAATTCTTCCATGGCGAGCAAGCTGCTTGAGGAAATCAAAAAGCATGATCCCGACGTCATTATTATGTGCCACGCGTTTATTACGGCGATGGTGTCGAAGCTCAAGAGTCAGGGCAAGCTTAACGTCAAAAGCATTGCGCTGATTACCGATTACGACGCGCACCGCACCTATGTGGCGCCGAACATCGACGCATATGTGCTCGCCGAGCCGCAGATGGCGCCAAAGCTGATTGAGGAATACGGCGTGGATGAATCCATCATTTATCCGCTGGGCATTCCGACCTTTGAAAAATTCAACGTTCCCGGCGCGAAAGAGGAAATTTGCAGGCGCGAAGGGCTTGATCCGAACAAAACCACGGTTTTGCTGATGGCAGGCTCGTTCGGCGTGACAGGCGTGCTCAGTTTTTATGAGGACCTCGCCAAAACCGCGCCCGACCTGCAGCTGATTGTGATTACCGGCAAAAACGAAAAGCTCTATAAAAAAATGGAGGAAACGGTTAACGAACTGGGCGCGCAGGACCGCACCAAGCTGCTGTACTTTGTCAACAACGTTGAGGACTACATGCACGTGTCCGATTTGATTGTCACCAAGCCCGGCGGCCTGACGATTACCGAAAGTCTTGCCTGCCACCTTCCGATGGCGATTTACAACGCCTATCCCGGTCAGGAGCAGTACAACGTCAACTTTTTGCTCAGGCAAAAGGCAGCGATTTCGGTCGACAACAAAACCGGCGCGCAGGATATTGCCGATTTGCTGCAATCGCCCGATCGTCTGGCGGAAATGCGTGAAAACTGCAAGCGGCTGGCGCGTCCCCACGCGGCGGAGGATATGTATAAGCTCGCAAAGGATTTGACCGAGCCTTCCAAGCCCGGTGAGGCAGAAGCATGAAAAAAGTACTAACGGCAATTCTTGCCGCCGCGCTTTGCCTGCTGACGCTGGCGTCCTGCGGCAATCCCGGGGAGTTTTCCGACGGCGAGCGGCTGTCGGACAAATATCAGCGCAACAAAGACAGCGCGGTTACCTTTCACTACGCCGACGGCGCAACCGAGCCGCCCGAAAGCTACGCCAACTTTGCCAACACGGCGACCACCTTTACGCTCAAGGCCTTTCGCAGCCGCGCGGCGGAGGCTGACAACAGCTTTGTGTTTAGCCCCGTGTCCCCGGTTTTGCAGCTCGCGATGCTCTCAAACGCCGCGTCGCCCGACACAAGGCAGGAAATTTTGACCGCACTCGGCAGTGAGTTAGGTGTTGACGGACTGAACGCCTGCGCCTCGTATTTTAAGAGCCGCATGGAATCGGTCAGCGCGCTGAACACCGACAAAACGCCGCAGGAG
>CADBSZ010000105.1 GCA_902797525.1 uncultured Ruminococcus sp.
CTTCATAAAAAATTACCTCCTATGGTATCTTTATTCTACCATAGGAGGTTCGTTTTTTCTATTGTCTACTTTTTACGGACCTGTTCATTTTTCAGTCTGCCCGGTTATTGTTTTAGTCTGTGATTTCTTCCATCAGGTAGAGCCGCGCCGAAAAGTCCGGGAACACGCGCACCTTGTCGTTGAAGCCCGTTCCCGAAAAGGCGGGACTGAGCGCAACACCCGTGTGCATGAGCACCTCGCCTGTCGCGGTGACGCTGTCGCTTTCGCCGTCCATTTTTACATGCTTGGCAATCACGTTATGCAGCATGGAATCCTGCCTGACGTGAATCGGCGTTACGGTATTAATCAGACTGCCGAACTGTTTGATGTTGACGCGCTCGGAAATATTGCCGAAGCGGTAGGTTTTGTTCGGGTCAAGTCCGCAGGCGAAAAAGCGGTGCGCCTGCGTGTTGGGCTGATTCAGCTCCTGCAGCAGCAAGCCGACAGCAGCGCTTTTGTCCTTTGACACGCAAATCCACTGATGGCAGTTGCCCGTTGTCACGCGATAAAGCTGTCCGAATTGCAGCACCTCGCGCCAATGCTTATACAGCCCGATTTCGTCCTTGATTTTCTGCTTTTGCGCAGCGTTGAGGTCGCGCACATCACATTCGTAACCGAGCACACCGAACGCCGCAACGTCAAAGCGCGTTTCAAGCGGCGTGTCGCGCAGGGTTTGGTGGTTGGGACTGGCGCTGACATGCGCGCCAACGCACGACTGCGGATAGCCGTAGCTGTAGCCCTCCTGAATCGTGGCGCGGCAAATGGCGTCGGTGTTGTCGCTGCCCCAAATTTGCGGAAAATAGCTGAGGATGCCCAAATCGAAACGGTTGCCGCCCGAGGCGCAGCCCTCAAACAGAATATCGGGAAAACGCTGCGTCAGCGTTTTCATCACGCGGTAAAGCCCCGTGATGTAGCGGTGGGCGCATTCGCCTTGGTGCTCCGCCGCCAAATAGGGCGAAAACACGTCGGAGAAAATGCGGTTCATATCCCACTTGACATAATGAATGGCTGCCGAGGAAAACACCTCGGTCATTTTTGTGATGAGGAAGTCCTGCACTTCGGGATTTGCCAAATCGAGCACGCGCTGATTGCGCCCTTCCGAGTGCAGCTTGCCGGGAATCGCCATCGCCCATTCGGGATGGTCGCGATAGAGCCTGCTCTCAACGTTGACCATTTCGGGCTCCACCCAAACGCCAAACTGCATACCAAGCTCGGCGATTTTGTCGCCCAAGCCCTTCAAGCCGTTGGGCAGCTTTTTGGGATTCGGCTCCCAGTCACCCAGCGAGGCGGCGTCTGTGTTGCGCTCGCCGAACCAGCCGTCGTCCATGACGAACAGCTCTATGCCAAGCTCCTTGCCTGCCTTGGCAAGCGACAGCAGACTTTTTTCGGAAATATTGAAATAGCACGCTTCCCAACTGTTGAGCAGCACGGGACGCGGCTTGTTTTTCCACGCGCCGCGCACGATATGCTCGCCGACGAAGCGGTGCATGTTCACGCTCTGGCCGGAAAAGCCGCAGGCGGAATAGGTCATGACCGCCTCGGGCGCTTCAAAGCTCTCTCCTCCGCCGAGCACCCAGCAAAAGCCCTGGGGCTGAATGCCGCTGACAATGCGCGTTTTGCCGTAGGCGTTAACCTCGACGGCGGAATAATGGTTGCCGCTGTAAATCAAATTGAAGCCGTAAACACTGCCCGTAAACTCGGAGGTTTCGGGCGCGTGCACCATAAAGAACGGATTGGCGCGGTTGGACGAGCCGCCTGTGCGCGACTCAACCGTAAACTTGCCTGCGGTCAGGGTGGCGGTGTTTTTGTTCATCTCGCGCGCCCATGCGCCGTGGAACGAGGTAACGCTTACGCCGCAGAACGGAATGTCTATCTGTGTGCTGAGCAGGCGTTCAATTTTGACGGCTTCTTCGCCGTTGTTCATCAGCCGCGCGCTGCGCGTAATCACGTTGCATTCGGGAAATACGCAGTAGTGCAGCTCCAGCGCTAAATCGCCGTCGGCAAGCGTGACGCAAAGGTGCTCAACCTTTCCGTCCTCGGAATAAGAGGTCGGCAAAGTGGCAAAGTTCAGCCCCTCGTCGTCAACAGTATGATTCTTATAAAGAAAATTGCTGCTGCGGCTGCCGTCGCCGTGCACGATTTCAATAAACGGCTCGCGCACGTCGCCGTGGCCCTGCGAGGACATTTCCAAACACATATCCTCGAGCAGAACCTTGGGGTAATCCTTGGAATAGGCAATACTGTTGCCCAGCTCAAACTCGCGCTTTTCGCGGAAAATGTCGCATTCCGCCGCGCTGTTCAGCTTAATTTTGCCGCCGTAATACAAATGCTCAAGGTGTCCCGATTCACTGACGGCAAACACATAGGAGGTGTTGTCGGTTTCAAGGACGAACGCCGGACGTTCGCCGCTGAGTTGTTTCATCATAACATCACCTGTGATTATTTCTTTTCGTTATGCTTTTTGCCGATGGTGTTCATCACCTTCTTCTCGTTATAGAAGCCGAGGATAATCGCGCCGAGCGAGCAGAACGCAACCGCAACAAAGCCCACAATGGTCATACCGAGGACAGACGCGGTGATGTCGTTGCTGTTGGTGTTTTGTGTGGTGCCGATAATCGCCAGCGAGGTGAACACGAGCATAGCGAGCGACTGACCGAACTTCATGGCGAAGGTACGCGCGGCAAAGAACATGCCCTCGCGGTTTTCACCGGTTTCGTAACCGTCAGCCTCGGCAACGTCGGCAACAATCGACTGCGGAATAATGCCGAGCAGCGCCATCGGGAATGCGGCAATCACGCAGATGAGCACGCCGTAAACAATGCCGGGAACGACAGTGGTGCCGATAACGCCGATTAAGCCGGCAATCACATACGCAACCGCCAAGCCGAGGAAGCCGGCAACAACGAGCTTTTTCTTGCCGAACTTTTTAACGAGCTTCGGCACAATCGGATAAAACGCCGCCGACAGCACGGTCATGCCGCCGAGGAAAATCATGGTGAAGGATTCGTCGAGCTTC
>CADBSZ010000106.1 GCA_902797525.1 uncultured Ruminococcus sp.
CCGCAGCGTGCTCAAGGAGCAGAGAGCGGCTCAGCGCGAGGAGTTCTGGAAGACCTGCGAAATCGGCAAGCGTTACACCGGCGTTGTTAAGTCGCTCACCAGCTACGGCGCGTTTGTTGACCTCGGCGGCGTGTTCGGCATGATTCACATTTCCGAGCTCAGCTGGACGCACATCAAGCATCCCAGCGAGGTTGTTACTGTCGGCGACACCGTTGTCGTATATGTTAAGGCCATCAGCGAGGAAACCAAAAAGATTTCTCTCGGCTTCAAGAACGCCGAGGACAATCCGTGGGAAATCCTCAAAAGAGATTATCCCGAGGGCACCGTAGTTAAGGCAAAGATTGTCGGCCTGACCACCTTCGGCGCATTCGCAAACATCATTCCCGGCATTGACGGTCTTATTCACATTTCTCAGATTGCCAACAAGAGAATTGAAAAGCCCTCCGACGTACTTTCCGTAGGCGAAGAGGTTGACGTTAAAATCACCGCAATCGACTTCGACAAAAAGCGCGTCAGCCTTTCCATGCGCGCGCTCCTTCCCGAGGACGAGCAGGCTCCCGTAAAGGAAGCTGCCAAGGAAGAGGAGGCTCCCGCGGTTGAGGAAGCCGTTGAGGAAGCCGTTGAAGAAGCTCCCGCAGCGGAAGCAGCTGTTGAGGAAGTTGTTGAAGAGGCAACCGACGCAGAGTAATTTGTACATTTCAGGGCACTCTATCCGAGTGCCCTTTCTTATTTTGATAAAAGGGGGACTCACCATGACCGCAAAGGAAGAATTTTTGGAAATCTACAAAACCCACATTACCCGTCAGGGCGCCGACGGCCTGCTCGACTGGATTATGCGCACCGACTTTTTTGACGCGCCTGCCAGCACACGCTATCACTGCGCCTGCGAGCACGGCCTGGTGATGCATTCGGTCAGCGTGTTCAACACCATGATGGAAAAGCACTTTGACGAGGACACCGACAGCATCGAAAGCTTTGCCATTTGCGCGCTGCTGCACGATTTGTGCAAGGCGCAGTTCTATAAGGTCAGCAGCCGCAACGTCAAAAACGAGCTGACCGGCCAGTGGGAAAAGGTGCCCTATTACGCTGTTGAGGACCAGTTTCCCTACGGCCACGGCGAAAAGTCCGTCTTTTTAATCGAGCGCAAAATGCGCCTCAAGCTCGACGAGGCGATGGCAATCCGCTGGCACATGGGCGAATTCGGCGACAAAAACAGCAGTCAAATCAGCCAGGCATACAACATGTATCCCCTCGCCGTCAAGCTCCACCTTGCCGACCTGGAATCCACCTTCCTGAGAGAAAAAGACGTCGCCGAGATGAATAAATAAAAGGCAAAAATGATTAACAACTATTCGAAGAATCTCACTGTTAAAAAGGAGACTTCTATGGACAAACTCACGGCAAAGCAGCGCATTGCCGAGCTGACAAAAACAATTGAATACCACAACAACCTTTACTATAACCAAGACGATCCCGAAATTTCGGACTTTGAATACGACAAAATGCTGCGCGAGCTCGAAAACCTCGAGGAGGAATTTCCCGAGCTCAGGCGCGCCGCGTCTCCCACCAACAAGGTCGGCGGCAGCGCAGGCGAAAAGTTTTCGCCCGTTATCCACGCGGTGCCGATGGAAAGCCTGCACGACAGCTTTTCGCACGACGAGCTGCGCGATTTTGACCGCAAGGTGAGGGAGGTCATTCCCGACGTCAGCTATGTCGTTGAGCCGAAATTTGACGGCCTTTCGGTGTCGTGCGAATACCGAAACGGCGTGTTTGTGCGCGGCTCCACACGCGGCGACGGCACCACCGGCGAGGACGTCACCGACAACCTGATGACCGTCAAATCGCTGCCCAAGCGCATTTTGAACGCGCCTGCGTTTTTGGAGGTGCGCGGCGAGGTGTACATGTCCTTTCCGAGCTTTGAGGCGTTGGTGCGCCGTCAGGAGGAAAACGAGGAAAAGCCTGCCAAAAATCCGCGCAACGCCGCAGCCGGCTCGCTCCGCCAAAAAAATGCCAAAATCACCGCCGAGCGCGGCTTGGATATTTTCGTATTCAACATTCAGCAAATTGAGGGCAAAACCCTTCGCTCGCACAAGGAGAGCCTCGACTACCTCAGGCAGCTCGGCTTTCCCACGGCGTTTTACAATAGCTATGACAACATTGAGGACGTCATCACGCAAATTGAAGCCATCGGCGACAACCGCGGCAGCTACGACTACGCCATTGACGGCGCGGTTGTCAAGGTTGACAGCTTTGCCGCGCGCGAACAGCTCGGCAGCACTGCCAAATACCCCAAGTGGGCGGAGGCGTATAAATATCCGCCCGAGGAAAAGGAGACCAAGCTGCTTGATATTGAAATCAACGTCGGCAGAACCGGCGTGCTGACGCCCGTAGGCATTTTTGAGCCGGTGCTGCTCGCCGGCACCACCGTCAGCCGCGCCACACTGCACAACCGCGACTTCATCGAGGAGCGCAATATCTGCATCGGCGACACGGTGCTGATTCGCAAGGCAGGCGAGATTATTCCCGAGGTGCTCTCTGTTTCCGAGCATTCGGAGGACGCGCAGCCCTTTGCTTTTCCGCAGACCTGTCCGTCCTGCGGCAGTCCCGTTTCGCAGGATGACGAGGCGGCAATTCGCTGCACCAACACCGATTGCCCTGCCCAGCTCATGCGCCACCTGATTCACTTTGTCAGCCGCGACGCCATGGACATCGACGGCTTAGGTCCGGCGGTGCTCGAACAGCTCTCCGATGAGGGCTTGGTGCATTCTCCTGCCGACCTCTACCGCCTGAAGGCGGAGGACATCACTGCGCTTGACCGCAAGGCGGAAAAATCCGCGAACAACCTGATTGCGGCGGTTGAAAAGTCGAAGCACAACGAGCTCTACCGCCTGATTTTCGCGCTGGGAATCCGCAACATCGGCTTAAAGGCGGCAAAGCTGCTCTGCGAAAACTTCCTCACGATTGACGACATCATGGCGGCGACCGCCGAGGATTTCGCAAAAATCGAGGGCTTTGGCGTGATTATGGCGCAAAGCCTTGAGCGCTATTTCGCGCTGGAGGGCACGCGCGATTTAATTGCCCAGCTCAAGGACCTCGGGCTTGAAATGAAGCCCTCGCCCCAAAAGCAGTCGGGCGGCATTTTTGAGGGCAAAACCTTCGTCCTCACCGGCACCCTGCCCACCATGAAGCGCAGCGAGGCGTCCAAGCTGATTGAGGAGCACGGCGGCAAAACCTCGTCGTCCGTGTCCAAAAAGACCTCCTTTGTGCTCGCGGGCGAGGAGGCCGGCAGCAAGCTGACCAAAGCGCAGTCACTCGGCGTTCCGATACTGACGGAAGATGAATTTTTAGAAATGCTGCAAGATTAAGTTATAAGTAATAAGGTAAGCGCTGATTAAATCAACGTTGGATTTAAAGCCGTAGTGACAGCCCTTGCGGCTGTCAATTTGCCGCAGTTTTACTGCGGCAAACGGGCAACCGCGAGGGTTGCCCCTACGAATCATTCTCATAGGTTTGAGTTAATTATTACTTACATAAGTTAAAAGAGCGTTCCGCAAAAAGCGGAGCGCTCTTTTCAATTGCTGTCTCCGTCGGTTCTACATTGCTGCTCGTCCGCATACAATAGAGCATGACAGGAGGAAGTAAAATGAACGAAATCATCGGAACGAATCGTCGGTTTGAACAGGCGGCAAGGTGTTTAAGTCCGCCGCTTTTTCAAACCCTGCGCCCTTATTTTTCTAAATTCGAAAATACAGCGCAGGAAATCCGTCTGCGGCGCAACCGTCCGTTGTCGGTGGTGTGTCCCAATCAAACCTATTACTTCACAAAAAACGGCGCCTTAACCGATTTGCCCTGCGGCGAGCTGCTGTGCGCCTCGCGTGAGGAGCTGTCAGGCGTTTTTCAGCGCATTTGCGACTACTCCGTTTACGCGCGCAGCCGCGAAATCCAAAACGGCTTTGTCACGCTGCGCGGCGGTCACCGCGCCGGAATTTGCGGCACGGCGGTCACGGAGCGCGGCAGCATTGTGAACATCCGCGACATTTCTTCGGTCAATATTCGCGTTGCGCGTGAGCACAAGGGCTGCGCCGACGGGGTGCTGCGCCATATCAGGCAGGACAGCGGCGGCGTTTTGCTGTGCGGCGCGCCGTGCTCGGGAAAAACCACCGTCCTGCGCGACTTGGCGCGGCAGTTGTCGCTCGGCGGATTGGCTGTGTCGCTCATTGACGAACGCAGCGAGCTGGCGGCAACCGCATCGGGTGCCGCGCAAAACGACGTCGGACTGTGTGACGTGTTCGACGGCTACCCCAAAGCCCTTGCCATGCAGCAGGCTTTGCGCGTGATGTCGCCGCAAATCATCATCTGCGACGAAATCGGCGGCGCGCAGGACGCCTCGGCACTGCTTCACTGCCTGAACAGCGGCGTTCGGCTGATCGCCACGGCACACGCGGCAAACGAGCAGGAGCTTTACCGCCGCCAAAATTTAAAGCAAATTCTGGCCACGGGCGCGTTTTCCACCTTCATTTTCCTGCGCGGCAGAGAGCGCGCAGGGGAGATTGCCTCCGTGGTGCAGGCAGGTGAGCGCCGTGCCGCTTAAAATTTTCGGCGCGCTGTTGCTAAGCTTCGCAGGCTTTTTGGGCGGCAGCTATTTTGTGCGGCGGCTGCAGGCGCGGCAGCGGTTTTTTCGTGAAATGGAAGCGTTTTTATCCGCACTGTCCACCGCCTTGCGCTATCAGAGCGCGGATATTTTTACTTTGGTTAATTCTTCAACAGAATTATTCTGCTTTTCGCAAGCGGAATCAGGCCTCTCCTTTTCCGATTGTTGGAACCGGCGGCTGCCGCCGCTTGCCAAGCGCTGGAGCCTGTCCGCGCAGGACGTTGTGCTCTTGCGCGAGTTCGGCGCGCAGCTCGGCGCCACCGACGCGCAGGGACAGCTTGCGCACATCGAATGTTACCAATC
>CADBSZ010000107.1 GCA_902797525.1 uncultured Ruminococcus sp.
CTTTAACCGCAAAAATAACATGCGCAGCTTCAAGCATATGCGTGGTGCGTCCTCTGACAGCAAGGGCAGAGAAAGCTACACGCCGCTTGATGCACTCTGCGTCGGACTTATGCAGGTTGCGGCGGCGCTGCTTCCCGGTTTGTCGCGTTCCGGCTCCACGCTGGCAGTCGGTGAAATACGCGGCATCAACAAGCAAAAGGCGCTCGATTTCACCTTCATTCTCGGCATTCCGTCCATTTTGGCGGCGGCGGTGCTCGAGGGTGTGGACGCTGTCAAGTCCCCCGAGGGAATCACCGTTCAGCCGCTTGTTATCGCTGTCGGAATCATTGTTTCCGCCGTGGTCGGCTATCTGTCTATTTTGCTGTTTAAGTGGTTCTTAAAGAGCGACAAAATGATTATCTTTATCATCTACACCGCTGTTGTGGGCGTTGCGCTGCTCGTCGTTTCTGTTATGGAAATCATGAACGGCACAAACCTGTTTACCGGTCAGCCCGCGGTTCTTTTTCAATAAGACGTTATAAAATTAGGATTCGGGAGTGTGAGTTTGGTTGTCATCAAACAAAAATACACGAAGTAAAAAAACATCGGCAAAGCCCAAGGCCGCGCCGCGCAAAAAGCCTGCGTCACAGCCGCAGCAGCGCAGCGGCCTCAGTCCGCGCTTAAAGTCAATTCTATATTTGGTATTGGCGATACTTTTTGTCATTATGATTCTCTTTAAGGGCAGCAACGTTTGGACAATGGTGCGCGCCGCGTTCATCGGCGTGTTCGGCTTCGGCATCATTTTGGTGCCGGCTACCTTTATCTATTTGCTGATTATGAACGAAAAAGAAAAAGCGTTTGTTGCGCATTTTAAAGCAAAGGTCGCGCTGTGTATTCTCACCGCGCTGTTTGCAGGCGCGCTGGTTTACATCATTTGCGGCGCGCCGCATCAGGACGTCAACTATTTTGCCTCTCTCGGCAATCTTTATCTTGACGCCTACAACGCCGTTAACGGCGCTGCTTATTTTGTGTTCAGCGGCGGTTTCATGGGCGGTATTCTCGGCTATCCGCTTGTCACGTTATGCGGCGGAGTCGTCGGAACCATTCTTTGCATTTTGATTCTGCTTGCGTTGATTTTTATCTTGACAAATCTCTCGTTAAACGACGTTGCACGCGCCGTCAGACGCGCGCGCACAGCAGGGGAGAAGCGTATGAAAATGCACCGCGTCCGCAAAAAGGCAAGGCGCATGGGTTACGATCCTGCTGAGGTGAACGAGAATAACATTGACGAATATGACGCAATTGACGAGCCGAGTCCCCGTTCGCGCATTGATATTCCGTTCAATGAAGACAAAAAGCGCAGAATCAAACAGCCTGCCGAAATTCCGGTTGACAGCGGAATTGACATTCCGCTTGACGCACCGAAGCGCAAAAAGCGCACCGGCAAAGCGGCTCCCGTTCAGGAGGGAATTGACTTTGACGTTGTCGATCAGGACGAGGGCAATGCCAAGGATGTGGATTTGTCCGAGGATTTGCAGAACATCATCGACCGCGCCAGCCGTCCGATGGGTACAAAAGATACCACCATTGAGCATATTGCCGAGGATATTTCCCAGGAAAAGCGCGCCAACCGTTACACCGACGGCGCCAAGCAGGCGGATCCCCAAACCGTGCCTGTTGAAACCAAAAAGAAGCAAAAAGCCAAGACAGAGGATGTCGAGGACGACGAGTTCGCCAATGTCGGCTACCATCAATATCAGGACGAAACCGAGCAAAAGCCCGAAAAGGTGTATCACTATCCGCCTGTGCAGCTGCTTCGTCCCAGCAACAACGCCAACGATCAGTCGGCGATGGAGGAGTTGAAAAACAATTCTCAAAAGCTGATTGAAACTCTCAACAGCTTCGGTGTGAACGCCAACATTGTTAACATCTGCCGCGGTCCGTCGGTTACGCGCTATGAGCTGCAGCCGGCGCCCGGTGTTAAAATCAGCAAAATCACCAATCTTTCCGACGACATCGCCCTCAACCTCGCCGCCAACGGTGTGCGAATCGAAGCGCCGATTCCGGGCAAAGCGGCGGTAGGAATTGAGGTGCCGAACAAGGTCGTCAGCATGGTTTCCATGCGCGAGCTGATTGACTCCGACGAGTTCCGCAACGCTAAAAGCAAGCTGACCGCAGTGCTCGGCCGCGATATTTCCGGTGATATCGTCGTCACTGACATCGCAAAAATGCCGCACCTGCTGATTGCCGGTACCACCGGTTCCGGTAAATCCGTCTGCGTCAACTCTATTTTGATTAGTATTCTTTACAAGGCGACGCCCGACGAGGTCAAGCTCTTGCTGATTGACCCGAAAATGGTTGAGTTTTCCAAATATAAAGGCATTCCGCACCTGCTTGTTCCGATTGTGTCAGACGCCAAAAAAGCGGCGGCGGCGCTCGGCTGGGCGGTCAACGAAATGCTCAACCGCTATAAAATATTCTCGGAATACGACTGCAAGGACATCGACTCCTACAACCAGTTAATCGAGAAAAACCTGAAGTACATCAAAGAAAATCCGCCTGTTGAAAACGAGGAAGGCGAGTTGGTTCAGCCGGTTATGGAAATCAACGGTCTGCCTGTCGCTAAGGAAAAAATGTCGCGCGTCGTAATTGCCATCGACGAATTGGCAGACTTGATGATGGCGGCTCCCAGCGAGGTGGAGGACAGCATTTGCCGCTTGGCGCAGATGGCGCGTGCGGCAGGCATGCACCTGATTCTCGCAACCCAGCGCCCGACGGTCAACGTCATCACCGGTCTGATTAAAGCAAACGTGCCAAGCCGTATTTCCCTGAAGGTTAGCTCCAACATGGATTCGCGAACCATTCTCGACGTCGGCGGCGGAGAAAAGCTGATTGGCCGCGGCGACATGCTGTTTTCACCTGTCGGTGCTCCCAAGCCGATTCGTGTGCAGGGCTGTTACGCCTCCGAGGAGGAAATCGAGGGCGTCACTGCCTATGTCAAGAAAAGCTCCAAGGCGGAATACAACGCTGAAATTGAGGAAAACATCAAGCGTATTGAGGCCGAGGGCATCGGAAACGGCAAAAAGGGCGCGGCAGCCGATGAAGGCGGCGACGGTGTTGAAGTGGACGCCAAAATGGAGGAGGCGATTCAGTACGTCATCGAAGCCGGACAGGCTTCCACCTCCATGCTCCAGCGCCGCTTAAAGGTCGGCTATGCCCGTGCCGGCAGAATGATTGACGACATGGAACAGCTCGGCATTGTCGGCCCTCACCAAGGCAGCAAGCCGCGCGACGTTTTGATGACATACAACGAGTGGCTTGAACGCAGAAACGTTCTGCAAAACAATTCCGATTAACAATGAATTGCGGCGCAATTCACTTCATGGCAAAGCCAATTCATGTTGCTTGCAACAATCCGTGATGGCTTTGCCATCAATTCATTTTCGAACAGTACACACTACGTCAACGGAAAGGAGGAACAACATGGCTTTTTTACCGATGAACGCAAAAGAAGTTTCCGAGCGCGGCTGGACAGCCCCCGACTTTGTGTATGTTTGCGGCGACAGTTATGTTGACCACCCTTCCTTTGGCGCGGCGATTATTACGCGTGTGCTCGAGGACTGCGGCTACAAGGTTGCTTTCCTTGCTCAGCCTGACTGGCGCAGCGACAGGGACTTTACGCAGTTCGGCAAGCCTCGGCTCGGCTTTATGGTGTCAGCCGGCAACATCGACAGCATGGTCGCGCACTACACCGTCGCCAAGCGCAAGCGTCACGACGACGCCTACACCGCAGGCGGCAAAAACGGC
>CADBSZ010000108.1 GCA_902797525.1 uncultured Ruminococcus sp.
AACCTCGAGAACCAGGAGTGGGCTACCTTCCTGAACACCCGTAAGAAGGGCGACTTCTCCATCGCACGTAACGGCTGGCTGGCTGACTACAACGATCCGATCAGCTTCCTCGATATGTGGACTACCGCTTCCGGTAACAACGACGTTCAGTTCGGTAAGGGCGACCACGCCGCTCTGAAGGGCTACAGCCTCGACCTCACTTCCTTTGGTTATGACACCAAGGTTGAAAACGGCACATGGGCTGAAACCTATGACGTTCTGATTTCCACCATCAAGGGCTGCACCGACAAGGATAAGAGATATAAGATGATGCATGTTGCTGAGGATATGCTCATGAACAGCGGCTGTCTCACTCCTATCTACTACTACACCGACCTCTACATGCTCAGCAAGAATGTAAAGGGCTTCTTCTCCAATCCTCTCGGCTACAAGTACTTCATGTACTGCACCATCGAGGGTTAATCACCTGCTGAAAAGCTGACCTCTGCGGTCAGTGATGAAGGCTCCTCTGTAAAGGGGAGCCTTTTGTTTTGTGTTGATCCTATTCCTTAATAAAAACTCCGTAATACCGTATATGGCATTGCGGAGTATTTTTTTAATTACCACAAGCTGAGCTGCTGCGGCGCGTTCTTTTCTTCAAATTGATGCAGATACGCAAAGATTTGGTCATTGTCGTGCATCATGCCGCTTGTCTCGCAAACGCTGTGAAACAGCCGCATCAGCGCCGCGTTGCGCGGACTGGTGACGGCATATTGATTGCCGAATTCACGGATGTACCGCGCTTTCAACCCGGGAAAAGATTTGTCGAGCTGTGCGTAAAAGTATTCGCGGTTGCCCTCGCGCAGAGTTAGTCCCATCCCAAAGCAGATTATGCCGCGCACTTTTGCTTCAACGCACATTTCCAACAGCCGGCGAATATTGTCCTCGTAGTCGTTAATATACGGCAAAATCGGGCAAAGCCAAACAACGGTCGGAATGTGGTTGTCGCGCAGGATTTTCAGCGCTTCAAACCGCTCTTTTGTCGTGCTGACATTCGGCTCAATCACTTTGCACAGCGTTTCATCCGCTGTGGTCAGCGTCATCTGAATGACGGCTTTTGTTTTTTCGTTGATACGTTTTAAAATATCCAAATCGCGCAGCACGCTGCTTGACTTGGTTTGAAGCGCCACTCCGAAGCCGTATTTTTCAATCAGCAGCAAGGCTTTGCGCGTGTATTCCAGCCGCGTTTCAAGGGGGATATACGGGTCGCTCATCGCGCCGGTGCCAATCATACAGGGCTTTCTTTTGCGGCGCAGAGTGCCCTCCAGCAATTCAAGCGCGTTTTCTTTGATTTCGATATCCTCAAAGGCGTGACTCATCTGATAACACTTACTGCGCGAATCGCAGTAAATACACCCGTGTGAGCAGCCGCGGTAGAGGTTCATACCGCCGGACGGAGACAAAATTCCTTTCACTTTTACATAATGCATGACGGTTATCTCCTTTCGGCGTTCGTATTCCGTTGGCCTAGCGTATCCATTTGTCGGTCAGCGTCATTTCGGGATAGCCCCAGTCCTCTTCGGAATGGCGCACGACCAAATCAAATTGGTTTTTCCTCAGCACCTTGGCGGAGGCTTGGTTTTCCATCATTGTGCTGGCGGTAATGATTTCGATATCCGTTTCATTGTAAAGATAATCCACCAGATCGATTCCTTCAAGCACTCGTCGTATAAATGCGCAATGACATAGCGGATGTCCTTGTATTTTCGCTCAAACAAGAAGGTCGGCAGATAGCGGTACACCCGCTCGCTTGCAACCAGTTCGGCGAGCGCGTCCGCGTCCTGCTGCGCGATTGCCCTGAGCGTCAGACGGTTTCCCTGAATTAAGGAAATTTCAGAAAAAAGCTTCTTCATGGATTCATCTCACATGTTTTCAATGGAATGGCTGCTTATATCCTTTTTTATCGAAAAAAGGATTATTCCGACCGCAGCGCCGCCACGGGATCGCTTTTTGCGGCTTTTCGCGAGGGAATAATGCCGCCGATCAGCGTAAGAATAACGCTGAGTAAAATCAGTATCAGCGCGGCCGCGGGCGGCAGAATGGCGTTGATGTTTTCCTGCCCTGTAACCGCGTGCAAAATCGGGTTGGCGATGAGAATCATCAGCTCCGAAATGCCGATGCCGATAACGCCGGCAAGCGCGCCGATAATGAAGGTTTCGGCGTTGAATACCGTTGAGATATTGTGCTTCGACGCACCGATTGCACGGAGAATACCAATTTCCTTGCGGCGCTCGAGCACGCTGATATAGGTGATAACGCCAATCATGATGGACGAAACAATCAGCGAAATCGCGACAAACGCAATCAAAATGTAACTGATGGCGTCGATGATGGTGGTCACCGAGCCCATCAGCGCGTCAACAAGGTCGGTGTATTCAATGACCTTGTCCTTTTCGCCTGCTGCTTCCATGCGCGCGTTATAGTCGCTGATCATGTCCTTAATGCGGTTTTTGCTGTCGAAGTCAAGCGGATAGATGGTGATTGCCGACGGCTTTGAAATATCGGCGTAGCCCAGCTTTTTGAGATTGCCTTCAAAGGTTGTTTTGTCGGTGGAGAGCAGCGAGGTCATTAAGTCCTTTAGTTCCCCGGCGGTCATTTCGGTTTTGAAAACGTCTGCCAGCGCGTCGGAGTTGAACTGAAAACCGCTGAGGAGGTTCTCCGACAACCCGGACGTCAGCTGCGACATGCTGTTTTGAAGCGCGTCGGTAATCTGCGAGCTTGCGGACGCAAGAATTTGCTGCATCACCGCGCCCATCTGCTGCGACAGCATTTCGGAGTATTGCGCCATGCTGCTTTGCAGGGCGGAAGCGTCCACCGAGGAAGTCACGGTTTTGCCGATGAGCGCCTGCGCTTCATCGGTGGAAAGATACTTTCCGAACGACGAAAGCAGATAGGATGTCGTCGGCAGCTGTTCCTGCTCGGCGTACTGCTCATAGCCGCTCATAACGGCGGTCATCAGCGTGTTGATTTCGCTGTCTGTCAGCGTTACGGTACTCAGCCTTTCGCGGAGCGCGGACATGCCGTTGTTGAGAATCGTCTGCGCGTCATCGGAGTTGACATATTCGCTGATATGGCTGAAATCGCCTGCCTCAAAGCCGTTGGCATTCAGCCATGCGGCGTAGCCTGCGATGTATCCGGCGGCAATCGCGCTAATATCCCCGGACGTTATCACGCCGTCGGCTTTTTCGGAAAGGATTTCCTGCAGTTTTTCGCGGAGGATGGTTCGTGCGCCCTCGGTTTGAAGATAGTCCGTGACAGCAGCGGAGAAAGAAGAGGTGTCGGCGCGCTTATCGTCCTTGATGTAGCTTTGATAGCCGTTGAGCATGTCGCCGAACAGCTTTTCCATCGTTTCCTCCGTCATATTCAGCCTGACGCCGCTGAGCAGGGAAGAAAGCTCCTGCTCGCTCAACTCGGGCATGAGCGAGCTGAAATCGCCCGGGGGTATTGCCGTGCTCAGGTCAAGCGACGAGAGGTCGAGGGAGCTGAGGTCAAAATTTGAAAAATCCAAACCGAGACTTTCGGGCTTGAACAGCTCCTTCATGGCGTCGGCGTCCACCGAGAAAAGCGCGGACAAATCCGGTTTGCTGTTGCTTTGGTTTTCGTCATCAAACCGCTTTCCGGTGAATACGTTGATTTCGGGACGCTTCAACTGCGCCTTAACGATGTCTGTTTTGCCTGCCGTCTGCATCATGTGCTCGGTAAGCTCTGCGGTGTAGCCGATACCGATTTGAGGGGTTTGCGCGCCGTCGCCGCTCGGCTGGACAATGCCGACGACGGTTAATGTTTCGGCGTCTTTCAGCAGGTTTTTTACATATTTTTCGTCGCTGCTGTGGTCGGTCCACACGTTGTAGTTTTTGTCGTAGGTGTAAAAGCCGGACGTAGGAAGAATGCTGAATTCCGTGCCGAGAATCTCGTCATAGCCGTAGCTTTTGCCGGATTCCACCGCAGCAGCCTGTTTTCCCTCGGCAAAGGAGGAAACAAGACTGTCAAGCTCTTTCGGGTTTTTCAGCCCCAGCGTGTAAAGCGTCAGGTCGGAGATTTTGCCGCTTGAGGTCAGCGTTACCAGACATTCGTTGTAGCCTTCCGGCCATTTGCCGGCTTTCAGCGTGTAGTTTTTCTGACAAATGTTCTTGTTTCCCGGCAGCGCGAAGAAGGTGTCGGTGCTTGTAAAGGTGGAATACAAGCCGTTAGTCGAGTTGTTTTCCGAGGAAAAGCCCAGTGCGTTAAAAACGGTGCTCGGATTCACCTGACGGAAGCTGTCGCCGTCAACCTTATAAATTCGCGGCGTGAGGTTATAGCTGTATTCAATGGCTTGCACCTCCTTGTCAATGTTGCATTCACTGCTTTCAAAGTATGACTTGAGGGATTTGAGGTCGTTTGTCGTCATGCCGGACAGCATGCTTGTAATGGCGTTCCATTCCCTGACGGATTCTTTGTCCTCTGCGACGGTGTTTTCCGCCTCGGCGGTCCGCGAGGCGATCATCGACGTTAGGTTCATGTTGGTGTCGGTGATTTTCAGCGGATAATCCTGCAGGCTGTCCTCCTCAACGTTGCGGATATATTCGTTTGCACCGTTTGACAGCGACAAAATCAGCGCGATGCCGATAATGCCGATGGAACCGGCAAAGGCCACCAAAATGGTACGCGCCTTTTTTGTCCACAGGTTATTGAACGACAGAGTGAGCGAGGTTAGCAGCGACATAGACGATTTGCCCATGTTTTTGTGGACGGTTTCCTGCGTTTCGGGTGTGTAAGGATTGGAATCCGAGGTAATTTGACCGTCCTTCAAGGTGACGATTCTGGTGGCGTAGCGCTCGGCAAGCTCGGGGTTATGCGTTACCATCACAACCAGTCTGTCCTCGGCAACCTCTTTGAGCAAATCCATCACCTGCAGGCTTGTTTCGCTGTCAAGCGCGCCCGTCGGTTCGTCCGCCAGCAAGATTTTGGGGTTGTTAACAAGCGCGCGGGCAATCGCTACGCGCTGCATTTGACCGCCCGAAAGCTGCGACGGCTTTTTGCGGATGTGCTCGCCCAGCCCCACCTTTTCAAGCGCTTCCTTGGCGCGCGCGGTACGTTCGCGGCTGCTGACGCCGCTGATGGTCAGCGCCAACTCCACGTTTTTCAAAATGCTCTGGTGGGGGATGAGGTTATAGCTTTGAAATACAAAGCCGACCGTGTGATTGCGGTAGCTGTCCCAGTCGCGGTCGCTGTATTTTTTGGTGGAGATGCCGTCGATAATCAAATCGCCCTCGTTATAGCGGTCAAGTCCGCCGATGATGTTCAGCAGGGTGGTTTTGCCGGAGCCGCTTTGTCCCAGTATGGCGACAAATTCGTTGTCGCGCAGACTCAGCGAAACGCCCTTTAGCGCCTCCTGCACCAGCGAACCGGTTTTATATATTTTTCGTATACCTTCTATTTGCAGCATGACTGGCTCCTTTTTTAACGGTGGTTTGCTATATTATAAACCAAAGTCATTAAAATGTAAAATACTTATAAGGCGGAGTGAAATATTTTTTTGAAACATATTGACATTGTGTCAGAATAAGCGTATAATATAGATACTGACACATTGTCAGAATAAATACAGACAGGTGATAATATGCCCAAAGGCTCGCCCGAGCTGACAAACGCTCGCAAGGAAGAAATCATATCCGCATGCAAAACGCTTTATCAGAATATGAGCTTCAAGGATATAACCATCATGAAAATAGCGGAATACACCACCTTTTCACGCGCGTCCATTTATAACTATTTTGAAACAAAGGAGGAAATTTTCCTCGCTGTTTTACAGCAGGAGTATGAGCTGTGGGTTGACGAGCTGAAAGGCATTACGGACGGCAACGACAGCATGACGAAGGACGAAATTGCACAGGCGCTGGCGTTGTCGCTTGAAAAGCGCGCCCTGCTGTTAAAGCTGATGAGCATGAATCACTATGACATGGAGGAAAACAGTCGCGAGGAACGGTTGTGCGAGTTTAAGGTGGCATACGGAAACTCGCTGAAGGCGGTTGAAGGACTGGTGCAAAAATTCTGTCCGTCGATGAGCGCTGTGGCGCGGCAGGAATTTTTGTATTCCTTTTTTCCGTTTATCTACGGCATTTATCCGTACACGGTGGTGACCGAAAAACAGAAAAAAGCCATGGAGCAGGCAGGGGTAGGATACATATATTATTCGATTTACGAGCTTGCCTATACCTGCGCGAAAAAACTGTTGGAAGCATAAAACGAACCGATAAAACACAAAAGGAGTCATGCAAAATGAAAGAAGAGAAAATTGTTCAAACGGCGGGCAGAGAACAGCTGGGCGAGTTTGCGCCGGCTTTTGCTCATCTCAACGACGACGTGCTGTTCGGTGAGGTGTGGAACGAAGCGGCGCTCAGCGTCAAAACAAAGTGCATTATCACCGTGGTGTCGCTGATGGCGTCGGGAATCACGGATTCCTCGCTGACTTATCATTTGCAGAACGCCAAGGCGCACGGCGTCACCAAGGAAGAAATCGCGGCAATTATCACCCATGCCACCATGTATGTCGGCTGGCCGAAGGGCTGGGCAGTTTTCCGCTTGGCAAAGGAAGTTTGGAACGAAACCAAACCGGCGCAGACCGAGCGCGAACAATATGAGAATACGCTGTTTTTCCCGATTGGCGAGCCAAATCCGTACGGTGAGTTCTTTGTGGGACAAAGCTATCTTGCCCCCGTTTCGACCGAACAGATTCCGATTTTTAACGTCACCTTCGAGCCGGGCTGCCGCAACAACTGGCATGTTCACCACGCTGAAAACGGCGGCGGTCAAATGCTGATTTGCATCGGCGGCCGCGGATACTATCAGGAGTGGGGCAAAGAGGCGGTTGAACTGACGCCCGGCACCGTTATCAACATTCCTGCCGAGGTAAAGCACTGGCACGGCGCGGCGGCGGACGCTTGGTTTTCGCATTTGGCAATTGAAATTGAGGGTGAAGGCACCTCCAACGAATGGCTGGAGCCTGTTGACGCCGCGGAATACGCAAAATTGAAATAGGTGGATTTTAACATGATGCGAACTTCTCGTTATACAAAGCTTTTCAAAGCGGCAGCATTGTTGCTGACGGCAGTCATGCTGTTTGCGCTCGCCGCATGCAGCTGAGCGCCGTCGGAGAATAAAGCGGTTTCTCAAACAGAACCGCAGACACAGGCTACGACCGCCGAAACAAAGGCGGACAACGCGCAGCAAAGCGAATCTGAAACAACTGCCGGCGGCAGCCGCACTTTGGTGGTGTTTTTCTCCGCGACAGGAACCACCAAGGGCGTTGCCGAGCAAATTGCCGCCGCCGCAAACGCGGGCAGCGGCAACTGGCTTGAGGGCGCGCGTCTGAGTGCATCCTCCGATATTGCCGGCTGGGTAAGCAGTTTTAACTAAGTAAAGGAGAAAATAAAATGAGCAAAAAATTAGTCGCCTATTTTTCGGCGAGCGGCGTAACCGCAGGCGTTGCACAAAACCTGGCACAAGCGGCAGACGCCGACCTCTATGAAATTAAGCCGGAAATTCCCTATACAAAAGCCGATCTCAACTGGATGGACAAGCAGTCGAGAAGCTCGCGCGAAATGCGCGACAAAAGTTCCCGTCCCGCGCTTGCCGATACCAACGCAAACATTGCGGAATATGACACCGTTTTTGTCGGTTTCCCGATTTGGTGGTACGTCGCGCCGACCATTATCAACAGCTTTTTGGAGGCGTATGATTTCAGCGGCAAAAAGATTGTGCTGTTTGCCACCTCCGGCGGTTCCGGCTTTGGCAAGGCGGTTGCAGGGTTGCAGCCCAGCGCTCCGGACGCCGTGATTGTTGAGGGCGCCGTTTTAAACGGCAAACCCGACGAAGCAAAGCTCAAAGCATTTGCCGAAAAGTATTAATATTCAAAATCCAAACAAGCCGTTGCGGTGTTTTACGCGACGGCTTGTTTTTTACCCGATACGGCGGATTTGTCATAGTGTTGTAACAGTCTGCATGTTATACTTTTTTCGGTAAAACAAAAAACGATGCAATTGCGCTTTTTTCGTGAATTTATACGAAAAAAGCGTGACATCCTCTCAACTATGTATTATAATAAGAAAGAACAATAAATCACAAAGCAGAAAGGAAGACCGACATGAACGACATCATCAGCCAAATCCGTCAAAATGTAATTGATTTCCCGGATTTTACCGTTATTGTTGATCAGGGAGAAAACAACTTTTTTACATACCGCATGCTGGACGCTTACGCGCGCAAAATCGCCGCAAAGCTGAGCCGGTTGGGAGTAAAACAGCGCGACTTTGTGACGATTGAACTGCCGCGTAACAAGGAATATATTGCCGCGATGTACGCGGTTTGGATGGTGGGCGCCGCGTTTGCGCCGCTGTCGCCTGCATATCCCGAGGAGCGTTTGGAATACATCCGGGACAACTGCGACGCAAAAGCAGTGATAAACGAAAAGTTCCTGCGCGGAATCGAAGCCGAAGCACCGCTCGATGAAATTGTGTCCCCGAATCCGTCCGATCCTTCTCTGCTGATTTATACCTCAGGCTCCACCGGCAAGCCCAAGGGCGTGCTCCACTCGCACGCGAGCATCACGGATTCGGTGATGCGCTACGTAGAATATGCCGCTTCACCGGTGGGTTCCCACGCAGCTTTGGGTGCGCCGTTCACCTTTGTTGCCTCGGTTCAGGGTGTTTTTGCGCCGCTTTGCGCGCGCATTATCGCGTATTTAATGCCCTTTGAAGCTATGCGCGATCCGGTGCTGCTCGCGGATTACATTGAGGAACATCAAATCAACCGTACCTTTATCAGCCCGAAAATGCTCAAGGTGTTCAAGCAAAAGGGCAACTGTCTGCGCACCGTTTTTACGGGCAGCGAGCGCGTGTCCGACACCTGCAGCGATGATTTTGACATTTATGTAATGTACGGTCAAACCGAGTCAGCGGGCGCCGTGCTTGCCTTCAAGATAGACAAGTCCTATGAAAACACGCCGATCGGCAAGCCCATCGGCGACATCCGCACGCATATCCTTGATGAAAACGGGGAAGAGGCGGACGAGGGCGAGCTGTGTCTTGCCGGCATCTTCGCAGACGGCTATCTCGGTCTGTCCGAGCAAACCGCGAAAACCTTTGTTGACAACCCCTTCGCCGCTCAGGACGGCTATCCGAAGCTGTTGAAAACCGGCGACATTGTCAAAAAGGGTGAGGATGGCAACATCATTTATCTCAACCGCAAGGACTGGATGGTAAAAATCAACGGTCAGCGCGTGGAGCCGGGCGAAATTGAAACGATTATCAAACAGGCCGAGGGGATTCATGACGCAGCGCTCAAGGACTTTAAGAACCAGTACGGTCAGGTGTACCTTGTCGCCTATTATGTGGAGGACGAGCCTGTGGATCCCGACGAACTGAAGGACGCCGTTGCGCAAAAGCTGCCGCCGTATATGATTCCGGCGTTCTTTGTCAAGCTCGACCGTCTGCCCGTTAACCAAAACGGCAAACTCGACAGAAACGCGCTTGTCGCTCCCGAAGCAGGCAGCTTTAAAAACGAATATATCGCGCCCGAAACCGACATGCAAAAGGTGCTGTGCGGCGCGTTTGAGTCGGTTCTCGGTGTGGAGAACGTCGGTGTTGACGACGACTTCTTCGCGCTCGGCGGCGACTCGATTAAGTGCGCCATGGTGTCGGAGAAGTGCGGTGTGTACAAAATCTCCACCGCCGACATCTTCGCCGGAAAAACGCCGCGCATGATTGAACACCTGCTGATTCAGAAGGCCGGCAAAAAGCAGCGCGTCAAAAAGGAGAAGAAAGTCAGAGTTTATCCGCTGACTCCCTCCGAACGCGGCATGTATCTGGAGCAAAAGCTCAACGAAAATTCAACGGTTTACAACCTCAACATCGCTGCGATTATCACTGGCTCCGATATGGAAACCATCAAAAAAGCACTGACGGCGGTGTTTAAGGCGCACGAGGCGTTTACCTCCTATTACGGCGAGGAAAACGGCCTGCCGGTGCGTGTTTTGACCGACAAGCTGCCTGAAATTGTTGAAAAAACCGCCGCCTCGCGCGACGAAGTGATTGAACTTATCGACAATTACGCCGAGCCGTTTAATCTTAATGCCGCAATCCCCGTCCGTCCCACCCTGTATGCGGTTGCCGACGGCAGTGTGATTCTGCATATGGCGATTCATCATATCGCCTTTGACGGCGGTTCTGCCAAGACGTTTGTGCAGGAGCTGATTGACGGCCTGAACGGCAAAGAGGTCTTTGCCGCAGAGATTGATTTGTCCGATTTGTACGACGACAGCCTGAATGAAAAATACGAGAGCGGCATGGCGTTCTACCGCGAGCTGTTTGCCGACGGTGTTCCCGTTAACGAAATGCCTGTCAAGGGCAAGCGCCCCAAGGTGCATCCGCTCTCCGACAGAGAAATTACCTTTGACTATGATAACGAACAGCTGAAAGCCATCGACAACACCGCACGGCGTTTCAGCGTGACGGAGTTTGAGCTGATTTTCTCCGCCGTGTCGATGGTGCTCGGCAAATACACCGCGTCAGAGGACGTAGTGCTCGGCATTCCCACCAATATGCGCCCCGCCGACGCGGACGGCGTAATCGGTATGTTCGTCAACACGGCGCCCGTGCGCGTCAAGCCGCAGCGCGCCGCCATTCTCAGCGACTATTTGCAGTCTGTCAGCACAGCTGTGCGCAACGCCACCTACGGCGCTTATCTGCCGTTTGAGGACGTTGTGGGCGAGTTTGTAAAGCAGCGCGACGAAAGCCGCAACCCGATGTTTGACGTCAGCGTGAACTTTATGTGGAATCCGCCCGCCTATGACAAGGACGGTTTGAGCGTGGAGCTTTACTCTCCCTTGCAGAAAATGAGCCGCGACATCGGCATCGTTATCCGCAAGGGCGCCAAGGGACTTCACTTTATGGTGCAGTATTCCTCCGAGCTGTTTGAGGACGTTGTTGTTGAAAACTTTATCGAACAGCTGAAACACACGCTCCAACTGCTTGGCGGCAACGCCAAAACCGTGCGCGACGCGCTGGCACTGCCTGAGGTTCAGAAGAAAACGCTCGACGGCTTTAAGACGGAAGCAACCGCAGAGCTGAGCGAAACCCTGCTTCATAAGCTGTTTGAGCGCAGTGCGGCGGAAAACGCGGACAAGACTGCGCTGATTGCCAAGGACGCAACGCTCAGCTATCGCGAATTAAACGAAAAGGCAAACATCGTCGCCCATAACCTGATTGACAGAGGAATTAAAACCGGCGACAGTGTGGCGCTTCTGCTGCCGAGAGAAAGCTGTTTCTTTGCGTGCCTGTTTGGCGTGAACAAGGCAGGCGCGGCGTTTATTCCCTGCGATCCGCAGTATCCTGCCGACAGAATCAACCATATCATCGAGGACAGCGAGGCTTCCTTTATTATTACCACAGCCGACAAGCTGGCGGATTATCCGGCTGACAAGGCGATTGACGTCGCACAGATTCTCATCGGTGACAACACCGAAAATCCCAACGTGGAAATGAGCGACCGCGAGCTCAGCTACATGATTTACACCTCCGGCTCCACCGGCAAGCCCAAGGGCGTTATGCTGCGCCACAAGGGCATTTGCAACTACCTCATGCCGCACCCCGCCAATTCCCATATTTATTATCTTAAGCAAAACGTTTCAACCTATCTTTCCGTCACCACCATCTCGTTTGACATGTCCTTTAAGGAGCACACAGCCGCCTTCTGCAACGGAAAAACACTGGTGTTTGCCGCCGAGGACGAGATGAACGATCCGCGCGCGCTGGCGGAGCTGATGGACAAATACAGCGTCGACTGCATCAACGCAACACCCTCGCGTTTGCAGCAGTATATGGATTACGAGCCGTTCAAAAACGCGCTTGCCAAGTGCAGGCTGGTGATGTCGGGCGGCGAGGGATATCCGATTGCACTCCGAGACGCCATCAAAAAGTGCTCGGAAAGCATTAAAATTGTCAACACCTACGGACCTACCGGAATCACCGTTTCCTGCAACGCGGCGGATTTAACCAACGCGGAATACGTCACCGTCGGCAGACCGCTGCTCAACTATCACGAGGTGATTGTTGACAAGTTTGGCGACGCCTCGCCCTACGGCGTTATCGGCGAGCTGTATATCGGCGGCGTCGGCGTGGCGAAGGGTTACAAAAATCTGCCCGACAAAACCGCTGCGGCGTTTGTGGAGTATGACAACGAGCGCATGTACCGTTCCGGTGACTATGCCAAGTGGGACAAAAACGGCAACGTGCATATTCTCGGCAGACTGGACAATCAGGTTAAGCTGAGAGGTTTGCGCATTGAGCTCGGCGAAATTGAAGGCTTAATTGCCGCTCAGCCGCATATCAAAAAGGTGGCGGTCGTTATCCGCAAGCTCAACGGTCAGGACAACCTGTGCGCGTACTTTACCGCCGACGCGGAAATCGACATCGACGCGCTGCGCGACGAGCTGAAAAAGCACCTGACGCACTACATGGTGCCCACTGCTTATTTACAGCTCAATGAAATGCCCATGACCGCCAACGGCAAAACCGACATCAAACTGCTGCCCGATCCCGTTCCCGTCAGCCTCGGCGAATATGTGGCGCCTGCCAACGCCACCGAGGAATTCTTCTGCGAATCCTTCAAGAAGGCGCTGAAGCTGGAGCGCGTCGGCGCAACCGACGACTTTTTTGAAATCGGCGGCACCTCGCTGATTGTCACCTCGGTCGTGCTTGACGCTTCGGAAAACGGCTTTGAAATCACCTACGGCGACGTGTTCAAATACACCACGCCGCGCGCGCTGGCGGAGCTGTTTAAGGACGGCGAAATTAACGACACCAACAAGCTGTTTGACTTTGACGATTACGATTACACCAAAATTAACGAGCTGCTGGCACAGAACACCGTTGAGGCGTTCAAGTCGGAGCCCCTGCGCAATCTTGGCAACGTGCTGATTACCGGCGCGACGGGCTATATGGGCGCCCACCTGCTGGCACAGTTCCTCAAGACCGAAAGCGGCAAGGCGTACTGCATGATTCGCAAGGGCAAATTTGACACCGCGCGCGAACGCCTGGAAAACATTATGTTCTACTACTTCGGCACCGACCTTGAGCAGGAGTTTGCCGAGCGCGTCGAGGTGCTCAACGGCGACGTAACGGATTACAAATATTTTGAGCCATTCGAAAAGCTGCCCGTCAACACGGTATTTAACTGTGCAGCGAACGTTAAGCACTTTTCTAACGGCACCGACATTGAGGATATTAACGTCGGCGGCGCGGTCAACTGCATTCAGTTATGTGAAAAAACCGGCGCAAGGCTGATTCACTTCTCCACCGTTTCCGTGTCGGGTACCACAGACGACACCTCAAAGCTCTCCCGTACGGAGCTGGACGAACAGTCGCTCTACTATGGTCAGACGCTCGACAACAAGTACACCTCCTCTAAGCTGATGGGTGAGCGCAAGGTGCTGGAGGCTGCCGCCGACGGACTGGACGCCAAGGTCATCCGCGTGGGCACGCTTGCCGCGCGTGAATCCGACGGTGAATTCCAAATCAACTTCCTCACCAACAACTTTATGGGCAGACTGCGTTCCTACAGCCTGCTTGGCTGCTTCCCGTACGCCATGATTGAAAATCAGGTCTGCATGGGCCCGATTGACCGTTCCTGCGAGGCGTTTTTGAAGCTTGCAAAAACACCGCGTGCGTGCTGTGTTTTCAACGCGGTCAATAACCACACGCTGCCGCTCGGCGACATCATTCGCCAGATGAATCAAAACGGCAGCAAGATTGAATTTGTGGAATATGATGTGTTTGCCGAGGCGCTCAACGAGGCGCAAAAGGATCCCGACAAGGCGGCGATCCTCTCCAGTATGACGGCGTATATGAACACCGCTCACGGCAAAAAGATTGTCGCTTTGCCGTGCAAAGCGCAATACACCACGCAAATTCTCGCGCGCATGGGCTTTTTCTGGAACGCGAGCAACGAAAAATATGTTAACGACTTCATTAATGTCCTGCGCGGTTTCCTGTTCTTCCGCAAGGACAACCTGAAACGATAAGAAGGGTAGAGGGTATGAAACGAAACGGTACGCTTTTAAATAAAAAATACCGCAGTCTGCTGGTTGCGACCTTGGCGATGACCGCCTCTACCTATCTTTCCAGTATTTTGGACGGCATTATGGTCGGTCAGATTCTCGGAACGGTGCAGCTGTACGCGATTAATCTGACGACCTCTATCGTATTTTTGCGCAGTATCCCGATTGCGCTGTTCACCTTCGGCGGTAACACGCTCTCCGTTATCCACAAAAGCAAGCGCGACCAAAAATCCGCCGACGCGGCGTTCACGCTGTCGTTTTGGGCAGGCGTTCTGTCAACGGTACTGCTTTCGGTCATCGGATTGGCGGTGATGTATCCGACCGCCCAGTTATTGGCGCAGGGCAAGGAAGAGCTGACCGGCTTGGTGATGGATTATCTGCTGCCGCTTTGGGTGCTGACGCCGCTGGTGGCAATTGTCAACCAAACTGCCGCCTACGCGCGCACCGACGGCATGCGCAAGCTCGCCACCGCGCTGCCGATTGTCGCGAACGTCGTCAATCTGATCTGCGACTATCTTTATATGGCGGTTTTCGGCTGGGGCGTTGCCGGAGCCGGCTGGGCAACCGTTACGGGCTATGTGGTTGGCGTTGCCTTAACGCTGATTTACTTTAAATCCGGTCAGCGCACGGTGCACTTCACCGCAGCGGCGCTTAAACAGCTCAAATCTCTCGGCAAGGTTTTCAGCGTTGGACTGCCTTCCGCACTGATTTATGTCTGCAATTTTCTCCGCCTGTTTTTCACCAACGCGATTATTCTCTCTTACACCGGCGTCATGGGCGGCAAAATTGCTTCGGTTTCTTTTTCGCTCAACAGTCTCGCCTTTATTCTGGTGGAGGGCGCCTCCATGACGCTGCTGCCGATTCTCGGCGCGCTGTACGGCGAAAAGGACGCCAACGGCCAGCGGCTCACATTGCGCTACGGCATGATTGTCACCGTCGCCCTGTCCGTTTTGGTGCTGGTGGTGTCCGAGCTGTTTCCCGTGCCGCTTGCTGCTCTCTACGGACTTAACGACGCGGCGACCGCGGAAGTGTTTGCGGTTACGTTCCGCATTTTCTCCATCAATATTCCGATACTCGCGGTCATCTATGTCATGCGAACCTTCTTCCAGGCGACCAAGCAGCGCGGCCTTGCCAATTTGCTTGTCATGCTTGACGGCGTGCTCGCCATTGTGCCGCTGATGTATTGGTTCGCGCATTATGACATTTACTGGCTGTGGTTCTCGTTCCCCGTTTCCAAGGCGGTAACGGTGATTATCACGCTGATTGCCATGGCTGTCAGCAAAAAGCTAAAGCACAAGAAAAACCTTCTCGGCATTGAGGAGCAGGACGGCGTGATGTACGACTTCTCCATCAAAAACGAGGTGCCCGAGGCGATTCGCGCTTCCGAGGAAGTTATGGCGTTCTGCAAACAGCAAAACGTGCCCGAAAACACCGTGAACGCCGTCGGCGTGTCCGTCGAGGAGCTGTGTCACAATATCGCGACTTACGCTAAGTCAAGCGTCAACAATGCTGTTGATGTGTGCGTCCGCGTGTTCCCCGACAAGGTCAACGTCCGCCTGCGCGACAACGGCGCGGAATTTGATCCCACTGATTACATCGACAACAGCGGCAAGCGGATTACCGGCTTGGAGCTGGTGAGAATGTTAAGCTCCTCCATCAACTATAACCGCGTGTTGGGCTTCAATGTCACCAATGTTGCCGTTAGTTATCAATAAGGTGGTGAGGAGTATTTTAAAGTATAAAAAACAAACGGAAAAATCCAAATACACCGCCGACTTGCTTCGCTCCGCAGAACAGCGTATTAACTTTGTCTACATGATGCTGATGATTGCGTTTGAAGCGGCAATATTGATTTATATTCTTATTAATACCTGGGACGATAGCCGGTTTTGGTTTGGCGGAATGGCAGCAGGAATACTGTTGGCCGGGATTATCATCAACGCATTATTTCGGAAAAAGAATTATTCGTGGATAAGATTTGCGAATAATGTCGTGATGATTCTGTCCATTTTTATGCTGTGCCGTTTGTCTGAGTATATGGCGCTCATATTTATCTTGATTCCGTTTATAAACAGCTTTTATTACCGACCGCGTTTCACCGCTTTGACAGGCGTTGTTTGCCTGTTTATGATGTATGTCGGCTTAATGAGTATCATGACGCCGGTTTATAATGAAAACCTTGAAATAGACATTAATTCATTTAAAGTTGTGATTAACGCGTTTAACTTTTCGGACGAAATTGTCACCGCCGTATTAGGAGGGCGAAGCTTTTTGCTGATTGTCGCTGCGGCGATGGTTGTGGTTTCGGTTTATCTCTCCTTAAACAGCAGAAAATTCGCCATTCGTCAAAGCGATTTGCTGCAACGGACGCTTGCCACGGAAACGGAACTAAACGTGGCGCGGAACATTCAGGAGGGATTTTTATCGTCCGATTTCCCCGAAAATGACGCTTATGAAGTGTATGCCGACATGACGACGGCAACCGAGGTCGGCGGCGACTTTTACGATTACTTTTTGACCGACGAGTCGCATCTGGCGATTGTTATCGGCGACGTGTCCGGCCACGGTATGGCTGCCGCGATGTTCATGACGCTCTCCAAAACGCTGATCAAGGTCTATGCGCAGGCGCATGATTCACCTGACAAGGTGTTTGAGCACACCAACCGCTATTTGCTGCAGTCCAATCCGGAAAGGTTTTTTCTGACGTGCTGGATGGGAATTTTGGATTTGTCCACCGGCATGCTGTCGTACGCTAACGCAGGACACAATCCGCCGGTCGTTGTTCGTGACGGCAAGAATCCTGTGCTTCTGAAATCCAAGCCGAATTTTGTCCTTGGCAGAAAGCGGCTGGTGCGTTACCATGAAAACCATGTCAAGCTCTCAAAGGGCGACAGACTGCTGCTTTATACCGACGGCGTCACCGAGGCGCAGTCGCCTGACGAGGCGCTTTTCGGCGACGGCAGACTGCTCGGCGTGGTGGAAGCGGCAAAAGAAAAAAACGCAAGGGAGCTGGTCTTATCCGTCCGCGAGGCGGTCGACGCGTTCGAGAACGGCCGCGAGCACAGCGACGACGCGACGGTTTTGGCATTGTCCTTTAAGGATTTTTTACACCTTGAGCCGCACGAAAAAAAGACCTTTTTCCTCAATTCCGAAAGCTTTGACGACATTACGGAATACATCGCCGAACAGTGCGCGGCGGCAGGCTGCGACGAAACGGTTGTCGGTCAAATCACCATTGCGTGCTCCGAAATTCTCGCCAACATTGACTCCTATGCTTATGAAAACGGCGGCGAGGTTGATATTTTGACAAAATGTCGCGACCGCAAAATGACGATTGTGTTTACGGACAGGGGAAAGCCGTTTAATCCGCTTTTGGTGCAGGAGCCCGACGTCACCCTTCCGCTTTCGAAGCGTAAGCCGGGCGGCTTGGGTATATTTATTGTTAAAAAGCTGATGAGCGACTCCGCTTATGCCTACAAAAACGGTCAAAACGTTTTGACAATCGAGAAGGAGTTTTAAGGAGGGATTATGAAAAAAACGAAACTGATTATCGCAGGTGATTTGTTGCCCATGCCCTGCAACTACGATTTGTTTGCTGCAGGGGACGCGCAGGCGCTGTTCGGCGAAAAACTGTGCACGCTGTTTGCGTCAGCGGATTTTCGCGTCTGCAATTTCGAGGGCTGTTTTACGGACAGTGATTGTCCGATTGAAAAAATCGGCCCGAGCATCAAAGCGCCTGTTACAACGATAAAGGCGATTAAAAATCTCGGAATCGACTACGCCTCCTTGGGCAACACGCATTCCATGGATTACGGCAGGCAGGGCTTTCTTGACACCTGCCAAACGCTCGATGAAAACCAAATCGGCTATTTTGGCTGGGGCGGCGACAGCGCTTCTGTCAAAAGCTATGCGGTGCTTGAGGACGGAGACAGAAAAATTATTCTTTACAACACCACCGAGCGGTTTGAAAACGCGCCGCGTGAGGATTATCCCGGCGTGAATCTATATGATGAATATCGTGTGTGCCGCGAAATTCAGGCGCTGAAGAAGCAGTGCGATTATCTGATTGTGCTGTATCACGGCGGCATTGAGGGCACGCACTGCAACAGTGAAAAAATGCGCCGCCGTTTTCACCGCATGGCGGACAACGGCGCTGACGTGGTTATCTCGCAGCACACGCACGCCGTCGGTGAGGAGGAACGCTACAAAAACGCCTATTTCCTTTATGGGCAGGGAAACTTTTGTTTTCATTTCCGCCCTGACGTAACGCCGCTGTTGGCGGAGGGCCTGGTGCTGGAGCTGGATTTTTCCGACGACGGATTTCGTGTAAAGCCCCATCGCATTTTGCGCACGGAAAAGGGCTGCGTATATGATGAACAACAGGATTTGTCCGATTTTTACGCGCGCAGCAAAACGCATGACGCGCTGCTTAGCGGCGACAAACAGGCAAAGGCGGCGTTTGAGGCACAGTTCGGCAAGGACTGCGCCAACTGGGCTACCGTGTTTTTCTCGCTGTTTCGCGGCGTCAATTCCGAGGACGCGGAAAAACGAAAAGCACTCACCCCACAGGAGTTCGGCGAATACCTGAAAAACGCCTACACAAGACAACAGCTTCTCGGTATGCAAATGTTTATGCGCAACGAGGAGTTCAACGAAGTCGGCAACCAAATTCTCAGCGATTTGCTGGAAAAAACAGATACAAAGGAGAATACACAATGACAATCAAGGTTTATGAAGAAAACGGAACAACTGTAATCGCGCCCGAAGGCAAAATCGACCACGTCACTGTGGAAGAATTTGAGAACACGATTAATGAGACGGGAGAAAAATGCGAGTCGCTGACGCTTGATATGGCAGGTGTGGAATACGTCAGCTCGGCAGCGCTGAGAGCCGTTTTGAACGCCAATGATTTGATGGAAAAGAAGGGCGGCTTAACGCTGAAAAACGTAAACAGCAGAGTAATGGAGATTTTCAACATCACCGGCTTTGCCGACTATTTGAACATTCAGTAATTTTCTGCAAAACAAAAACCGCCCTTTCGGGCGGCCGTCAAAAAAAGAAGCTGCGGCAACCGTCACAGCTTCTTTTTGTTTTATCACATTATTTATTCGTCCAAATCGCCGCCGAAATTCTTGAGCGAATCAATTGTGAACTTGCAGCCGGGCTTGATATGCTGCATCACAAATTTCATTACGCTTTCGGGAACTGCCACACAGCCGCCGGTGTAGGGGCGGTTAACGCGAAAGCTGTGAAAGAAAAAGGCAAAGCCCTTTTCAAACTCACATTCGGAGTTGTAGCCCATGTTCAGCACATATTGATAGGCGTAGTCAAAATCCGCGATGTGCTCGCTGTTTTCGGTGTCAAGATTGGGAACGTCCTTGGTGGACACCAGCTCGTTGAAGTGGTTGTCCTTATCGCCTGACCAATAATACGTGTCGTCCACCTTGGTGTATTCCAGTTGACAGCCGGGATCGTCCGCCAGTCCGAACGCCTTGTCAACGGTAAAGGTGCCCACAGGTGTGTAGCAGTCGTTGATATTCGCTTTTCCCAAACCATCCAGACCGATAAAGCCGGGCGTTGCGATAAGCTGCTGCCATTTGCCGTCCTTATCCTTTTCGTGCATAGTGATGTACGCGGTTGTTTTGTCAACGCCCGCAACAACAATCATCTGCTCCGCGTCCTTTGCCGCTTCGAGTTTGGTTACCCATTCGGGAGAGGTGCGGGCAACCTGCTGAGTGAAATACAGGTCGGTTGCCGCCGCTTTTTCGGCAGACTCCTGCTTTTGTCCGCAGCCGCCGAGCGCCAGGGAGGAGGATATAACACTGATAGCTGCGAGTGCAATTGCCAAGGTTCCTTTCAGTGACTTTTTCATCATAATTTCTCCTTTATTTCTCAGGTGACTTTATTATACAGGATAATTTTCAAAAAGTCACTATTTTTTCAGAATTGAATACGATTGACGCAAAAAAAGACTATGGAATCCGAAAACTCCATAGTCTGTCATATTTGACTCATTCAGCGCAGAACGCTGAGGTCATATTCGTTAAGCTTGTAGTATGCGGCTTTGGCGACATACATCTCCCGATCGGCTTTTTTGACAAGCTCCTCAACCGTAAGTCCCTGATGCTCCTTTGCCAGCGCGTAGCCCGCGGAAAGACTCAAACCGATT
>CADBSZ010000109.1 GCA_902797525.1 uncultured Ruminococcus sp.
CGGTTTGCGCTGTGCGGAGTGCTTTAAGCTGCGGCTTGAAGCTTCTGCCAAAAAAGCAAAGGAGCAGGGCTTCGACTATTTTACCACTACGCTCACCATCAGTCCGCTCAAAAACGCGGAACTGCTCAACGAAATCGGCGCGCAGATGGCTGAAAAATACGGCGTTAACTGGCTGTACAGCGACTTCAAAAAGCGTGAGGGATACAAGCGCAGTATTGAACTGTCGCGCGAGTATGACCTCTACCGTCAAAACTACTGCGGCTGCGTGTTCAGCAAGCGCGCCGCTGCGGCTGACTAAAGCATGAAACAGATACACTTTAGTATATCTTGTGCTCCCTTGCGGTCAATCTCCTGCTAACCACAAGATATTGTGTTCAATGATTCCAATATTGTCACAAAAACCGAAGATGTTGTAACAAATATAATTCCGGATGAGAATAATAAAGCACCGGCACACCCCGGAAACCGCATGAAACCGCGGTTTTCAGGGTGTGTTAATTTTGTGACGAGCGTTTACAAACTGTCCATATGCTGTGTTTATTTCTTTTAAAGAACACAAGATATTGTGTTTTTTGTTAAAAATACCTATTGCAATTTCCGTTGGCATGCTGTATAATAAATCTCGCACGGCAAACAAAGAAAACAAGTTCTCTAAAGCATAGAACTGATTTAGATGGAACGCAACGCCACGTTTTCGTTTTCCGTTAGGAAAAAGACTCCGTTTGCCCCGCCGTCGCAGAAACGCTTTGCAAATTCAGGTGTTCCAAAGACGGAATCGGGAGCAACGCCGCGTTGCGGAAATTAACGTAAGGAAGGTCAGAACAATGAAAATCATTAAGCGTAACGGCTCCGAAGAGGCTTTTAACGTTGAAAAAATCGTTAACGCTGTCCGCAAGGCCAACAATTCATCCGACACACCGTTCCTCACCGACGAGCAAATTACCGATATCGCAGATTATGTTGAGTACAAGTGCAACAAAATCAAGCGCGCGGTGTCCGTTGAGGAAATTCAGGACATGGTTGAGGACCAGCTCATGGCAAAGGGCGCCTTTGAGCTTGCCCGCCGCTATGTCAGATACCGCTACAACCGTTCGCTGGTGCGTAAGGCAAACACCACCGATAACCGCATACTCTCGCTGATTGAGTGCAACAACGAGGAAGTTAAGCAGGAAAATTCCAACAAGAATCCCACTGTCAACAGCGTTCAGCGCGACTATATGGCAGGCGAGGTCAGCCGTGACCTCACCCGCAGAATGCTGCTTCCTCCCGACATCGTCGAGGCCGACAAGCAGGGACTCATTCACTTCCACGATTCCGACTATTTTGCACAGCATATGCATAACTGCGACCTTGTCAACCTCGAGGATATGCTTCAAAACGGCACTGTCATCAGCGACACCTTAATCGAAAAGCCCCACAGCTTTTCCACCGCCTGCAACATCGCCACCCAGATTATCGCGCAGGTGGCGAGCAACCAGTACGGCGGCCAGAGCATCAGCCTGACGCACCTTGCTCCCTTTGTGCAGATTTCCCGCGAAAAAATCCGCAAGGAAACCATCGCCGAAATCGAGGAAATGGGTATTGAGGTGTCTGAGGAAAAGCTCAACAAAATTGTCGAAGAAAGACTGCGCAAAGAGGTGAACCGCGGCGTACAGACCATTCAGTACCAGGTTGTTACCCTTTTGACCACCAACGGTCAGGCGCCGTTTGTCACCGTATATATGTACCTCAACGAGGCGGAAAACGAACAGCAAAAGGCAGACCTCGCCATGATTATCGAGGAAACCCTCAAGCAGCGCTACCGCGGCGTTAAGAACGAAGCGGGCGTGTGGATTACCCCTGCATTCCCCAAGCTGATTTATGTGCTTGAGGAGGACAACGTGCATGAGGACAGCAAGTACTGGTATCTCACCGAGCTTGCCGCGAAGTGCACCGCCAAGCGCATGGTTCCCGACTACATTTCCGAAAAGGTTATGCTCGAGCTCAAGGGCGACGTTTACACCTGCATGGGTTGCCGCAGCTTTTTGACGCCCGACCGCTTCACCGACGCCGGCGCGGGCAACGTCGCCAACGCGTTGAACTATGTTCCCGGCAAGCACAAGTATTACGGCCGCTTCAATCAGGGCGTTGTCACCGTCAATCTCGTTGACATCGGTTTGAGCGCGAACCGCGACATGAACAAGTTTTGGCAGATTTTTGACGAGCGCATGGAGCTTTGCCACCGCGCGCTGCAGGCGCGTCATGAAAGACTCAAGGGCACACTGTCCGACGCCGCTCCCATTTTGTGGCAGTACGGTGCGCTGGCGCGTTTGAAAAAGGGCGAAACCATCGACAAGCTGCTCTACGGCGGCTACTCCACCATCTCGCTGGGCTATGCAGGTCTGTGGGAATGCGTTTACAGCTTAATCGGCAAAAAGCTCACTGAGGAAGAGGGCAAGGCGCTCGGCCTCGAAATTATGAAAAAACTCAACGCCTACTGCGCAAAGTGGAAGGCTGCCGAAAACATCGACTACAGCATCTACGGCACGCCGCTTGAGAGCACAACCTACAAGTTCGCGAAATGTCTGCAAAAGCGCTTTGGCATCATCAAGGGCGTGACCGACCGCAATTACATCACCAACAGCTATCACGTTCACGTAACCGAGAACATCAGCGCGTTTGATAAGCTCAAGCTCGAAAGCGAGTTCCAGGCACTTTCGCCCGGCGGCGCAATCAGCTATGTTGAAGTACCAAACATGCAGCAAAACCTGCCTGCGGTGCTCCAGGTCATGAAGTTTATTTATGATAACATTATGTACGCCGAGCTGAACACCAAGAGCGATTATTGCCAGGTTTGCGGCTATGACGGC
>CADBSZ010000110.1 GCA_902797525.1 uncultured Ruminococcus sp.
ACCTTCGATGAAATGCTGGATAATATGCTCAAAAACATCGGCAGGTTTTTGAGCACTCTTAAAAATATGGATGGCGACACCCGTTCGCTGATTCTGTCGCAATTCGGCAAACTGATGAAAAGTGCCGGCAAAAACCTCAGCGACGTCAACCCCCTGCGCCGCCAAAACCGCAAACGAAAAAAGAAGGACGAATAACAAAACGGACGGTTCAAAGCATGAACCGTCCGTTATTTTAGCTATGCAATTGCAAAACATTAATCAGCAAAATCCAACTCAAGCCGTAGTAGGTGACGACTGCCACCAAGTCGTTGATGGTGGTAATCAGAGGGCCTGACGCCACGGCAGGGTCGATTTTGATTTTTTTGAAAAACAAAGGAATGAGCGTGCCGACGGTGCTGGAAATCAGCATGGCGACCATCAGCGAAATACCGATACAACCCGACACGGAAAACGCATACAGAAAATCCTTGTGCTTAAACAGTGCGATGTATAAGCCGACAAACACCACGGAAATCAAGCCGAGCAGCAGACCGTTGAACAAACCGACGCGGCTTTCCTTTGTCACCAAATGCATTTTTTGACGGAAGGTGAGATTTTCGTCCATCAGCACGCGGATGGTGACCGCCAGCGACTGGGTTCCGACGTTGCCTGCCATGTCCAAAATCAGCGACTGAAACGCCATAATCAGGGTAAGCTGCTGCACAACGCCCTCGAACGCACCGACAACGGTGGACACCAAAATGCCCAGCGCAAACAGCGCAAGCAGCCACGGCAAACGCTTTTTCATGCTTTGCAGCAGCGGTTCCTTTAAGTCCTCCTCGGCGGTCAAGCCTGCCAAGCGCGCGTAGTCCTCGCCCATCTCGTCATCGACCACCTCGATGACGCTTTGCGAGGTGATAATGCCCAAAAAGCGGTTGCCGTTGTCGAGCACCGGCACCGACGCCTCGGAATAATCCTTCAGTTTTTCGATACAATCGTCAATCGTTTCGTGAGCGTACACATACGGGAACGTTGTAACAATTAAGTCGTCGAGCGGCGTATCCTTTTTGGCGGTAATCAAGTCGCGCAGCTCCATCGCGCCGTAAAACTCGTCGTCCTCGTCCACCACAAAAATTGTTGCGATGTTGTCGTTTTCCTCCGCTTGGCGCACCAATTCGCCCATCGCTTCGGTCACGCTGAGATTTTCGCGAATGACAATGCAGTCGGTGGTCATCTTGCTGCCGATTTCGTCCTCATCAAAGGACGCGAGCAAGCGGATGTCGCGGCGGACGTCGGGAGACAGCGCGTCGATAATCAGCGCGCGTTTTTCTTTGTCGATTTGATGCAGGATATCGGACGCGGTGTCGGTGTCGAGCTCCTCGGCAACCGCCGCCGCCTTTTTGACGTCCATTTCCTTAAAGTATCCGCCTGCTTCCTCCTCCTCAAGGTGCTCAAACGCTTCGGCAAGCATGGAAGCCGTACAAATGCGGTACAGCTTTTTGCGCTCGGACAGCGACAGCGATGCCATCGCCTGCGCAATATCGTTGCCGTGATAATTATCGAGCTTGCTCTGCGCTGCCTTGGGAGAGTCGGTTCCGCGGATAATCTTAATAATTTCACTTTCGTAATCGGGACGCGCGGCAACCGCATCCTCCACCGTTACGGCAGTGGTTTTAACCTCTTTTGACATATATTTCCCTCCTATTCCGAATATGTGATAGAAAGGGGTTTAAAGTGCGCAAAAAGCCCCTGCGTGAACAGGCACACAGGGGCAGACAACCTTATCGCAATCAGCGAGCAAGTACGCAACGCACGGCAACGCCTTGCCTGCTTACGCAAAAACCGATAAAATGTCTGCGCCCTCTAGGCCCGTAACTATCGCCGTTTGTCACAATACTCACCTCGCTTGTTGTGGTATGGTTTTAGTATACCACATGGTTTTGAAAGTGTCAATGTTAGCCTCCTTTACGAAAAGGTAATTGAACGCCTAAAAGCATAAAGACGGCAATCAAGCCAAAAGAACTTGATTGCCGTCTTTTATTTGACAATATTAATTAAATGAGCGATGGACGGAATGCTTTTGCCCTGCTGGGCGGTAGTGGTGCTGAGCAGCGCGCCCGTGGCGATAAATAAAATGTTGTGAAGCTCGCCGCTGTTAATTTCATTCAGGATCTTTGAGCAAAGCACCGACGCACAGCAGCCGCAGCCGGAACCGCCGGCGTGCACGTCCTGCGCCTCGCGGTCAAAAATCATCAGTCCGCAGTCGTTGTGCCGTGAGCGGATGTCAATTCCCTTTTGCCACAGCAAATCGTGCAAAATACCGCTGCCGACCAAGCCCAAATCGCCCGTGAAAATACGGTCATATTCATCCGCGCGCGTTCCCGTGTCCTCCAAAAACCGGCATATGGTGTCCGCCGCCGCAGGTGC
>CADBSZ010000111.1 GCA_902797525.1 uncultured Ruminococcus sp.
AAACTGCCGTTTTCAAGCAATCGGCGTCATTCGCCGGAAAGTCGGATTTTAAACAGCCTTTCGGCGTTTTTATACATGATATTTTCGTAGTCTTCGGCGCTGACCATCGTTTTAAATTCGTTAAAATACTCCTGCGACAGCGCGCGCTGACCCGCCTTGTTGACAAGCAGGGTATCCTTGCCGTCAATGGGGTTGTCGGTACCAAACAGGATTTTTTCACTGCCGCACTTTTCAATGGCGTAAAGGGTGCTTTTGAGCGGCACCCATGTGGTGTCGCCGTAGAGGTTCGGCAGCTGCGCGATAAGGTCAATTGCCTCCTTGTTGTCGCTGTCGAGGTCCATGTGCACCGCGACGAAGTTGACGTTGGGGTTTTCCTTGGCAGCGTTAAACAAATGCCGGGTGCTCGCCTGCTCAATGTTGCCGGTGTGTGCCACAACGGGCAAGTCAAAGCGCCGCGCGAGGTCGTAAACCGGCTTTAGGCGCGCAATATCGGGCGCGGTTTCGGAGCGGTAGGGGTGCAGCTTAATGCCGTAAATATACCGCCGGTTTTTCTCAATCAGGCGGCAGAACTTTTCATCAGGCAGCTCGCTCTCAATTTTCAGCCACATCAGCGCGCCGAGCTTGTCGGGATGCTTTTTGACCGCGCGCAAGGTGCGCTTGAGCACACGGTACTGCGACTTTTGAAACAGGCGCGGCAGGTGCTTGCCCTCTTGATAGTACTCGGTGCTTTCAATATTGCTGACGAGCGAAAACGCTACGCCGTACTTTTCCATGGAATACAGCACATGACGGACCGGGAGATTAAAAAACAAAATCCTGCCGATATGCGCGTGGGAATCAATGATCATATACAGTCCTAATCTTGTAAAAACGAAAAAATTTCTGTTAGTTTATCCTCAGCTGCCTTTCTGCCGAGGTCATAGGTTTTTTGAATTACCTCCGGGTGATGCTCCACCCTTCCGATGGGCAGCGGTTCGTTTGGGCAAATGATTAGAGCGCTGCCGCTTTGCTCACGCGAGAACACATAGTCGCGCGTTTCGTTGTAGTTTTGATGGCGGTTTGCAATCGCCGTCACCATGTTGGGGTAGCGCCTGAGCGCACGGCGAAACAGCCACATGGGAGAGGCAGGCTGCTTGATATAGTCGCGCGGTTGTGTAAGCACAACGATATTCTTTTCAAACTGCCGCTCCATAAAGCGAATGGGGATAGAATCGGATATGCCGCCGTCAAGGTAGCTGCCGCCGTTAATGTGCACGACCCTGGAAACCAGCGGCATGGAAGCCGAGGCGCGAATCCACGTGTAGCAGTCATCGTTGACTTCGTCGAGCCGCTGATAGTGCGGCTTGCCCGACAACACGTCGGTGCAGACCACCCAAAACTGCATGGGATTGCTTTTGAAAACATCGCGGTCAAAAATATCCAGCTCGTCGGGCAGGGTTTTGTAGCAAAACCGAGCGCCGAACATGTCCCCCGTTTTTATCAGTGAGCGCACCGAGCAGTAGCGCCGGTCTCTGCAATAGTTCAGGTTGTAGCGCAGCACGCGCCCCGGTTGGTTGGATTTCAGGTTGCAGCCGAACGCCGCGCCTGCCGACACCCCTACGCAGGCAGGAAAGGTGACGCCGCGCTCCATGAGCACATCCATAACGCCTGCCGTGAAAATGCCGCGCATTGCGCCGCCCTCGAGCACAATACCGACTGATGGATTCTCCATATTACCTCGTCCTTTTACTGACGTTTTTCCAGGTTTTCCTTGATTTGGTCAAAGGTAACGCCGTATTTTTGGGCGATGTCCTTTGCGTAGCTGACGCCCTGCGGCGGCGAGATGGCAACCTTGAAGCTGCGCTCGCCCTTTTGAACGCCTGTGACAAGGCTTTCAACGCGGCTGTCGCCCTCTACCCCATTGTTCAGCTCGTCGAGGCTGCGCGCCAGCTCGTGCATATGCGTGTTGAAAATACAGCGAACGCCCAAAAAACGCATCGCCTTGACCACGTCCTTGGCGATAAACAAGCCCTCGGCAACACTGGTGGTGGCGAGGCTTTCGTTGAGCATCATGAAGCTGCGCGAAGTGGCAACTTCGAAAATTTCGGACAGGCGCTTACTCTCCTCGCCCAAACGACCCAAATCGACGGTGTCGTTTTCGTCGGCGGGAAAATGTGTGAACATGTTGTCGCACGGGCTGAGCATTGCCTTTGCCGCAGGGACATATATGCCCCACTGCGCCAGCATCATGGCAAGCCCGACCGCCTGCGTAAAGATGGTTTTGCCGCCGCGGTTGGGACCTGTCAGAATGAAAATACGGCTGTCGTCGCCAAAGTCGATGTCGTTGGTGATGATGTTGATGTTGTCGCCGTTGACGTTATTGATGGCGAGCTTGAGATTATATATTTCTTTAAAAGAACATTTGCGTTCCTCAGGCGGCAGAATTTCCGCCTTGCAGACAGGCATGCCCTTGGCGATGATTTTGTCAATCAGCTCCGACCAGCGCACATAAAAGATAATTTCCGGCATGAGGTTAATGAGCATGTAGCCGCTGACGTTGACATACTTTTTCAGCGTCGACTTGATGTCGTCGCAGGTTTTTTTCATAATGTTGGTGACGGGCTTGGTGATGGCGTTTGAAAGCGCGTCGTTTCCGGTAGCGGCGCTTTCTTCCACGTGGATGTCATTGGACACCGCGCTTTTTTGATAGGACACAAACGCAAGCTCCGTGGTGGTGGGATTGGCAGCGTGAAAATGCTTCATGCCGCTGACGTCCACTCCCTCGTGCAGACCGTCCTGCTTGTTGGTGAAATTCATAAAGCGCTTCATCAGACCTGCGTCGGTGAAATAGCTGTCGTTGAGCGAGAGCACACCTGCGGTTTTGGGACGGAGCATGCCGTCAAGATTAACGCCGATGGTAATGCTTTTGAGCTTGCGCGCCTGCTCCATGGTTTCGTCAATATCCGCCTTGAGCTGCGGAAAGCCGCTGTCGCGCGCGATATCGGTGACGATTTGCAGCAGCGTGCGCATGCCCTCGGACTGAACGTCGAGCCCCTCGAGCGTATTTTTGAGCGTAGTGATGCAGCTGACGTACTCGTCAATTTCGCGCAGACGGTTCACAAGCGACCACAGCGAAGGTCCTTCGTTGTCCTTTTGGAAGCGCGCCACGTCCTTTAGGTCGGTGAGTCTGCCGACCAGCTCCTCCATCGCCGTGCGCAGCTTTGGAAAACGCAAAAAGTCTTCGAATACATCGCAGCGGTATTTTATCACCTCGGGATTGTCCGTAACCTGCGTCATAAGGTGATAGATATGCTCGCGCTCGTTGCGCACCTCGGTGAGGTTGTCGAGTAAAAAGTCAATAGAAAGGTCGTTAATTGCCTCGTCGGTCAAACGGTTAACCGTGTATTCGGTGTTTTGCGGATAGAGCAAGCTAAATTCCATACCTCACCTCAGAAATAAAAAAGTCATAAATACGTTGTTTGTAATCGGGAGCTTCGTCAAATAC
>CADBSZ010000112.1 GCA_902797525.1 uncultured Ruminococcus sp.
AAACCGAGGATTATGTGCCGAAATCGGTTGTCGATTTGCCGAGCTTTGAGCGCGTGAGCGAGAGCAAGCGCGACTACGCCGTTGCTGCGCGCAAGGAGCTTGATGAAGCCGACGCGGTGCGCGGCAAAACCTTGATTCAGCGGCATGGCAAAGAGCTTTTGGTGCAGAATCCGCCGATGCCGCCGCTCAACACCAAACAGCTTGATTGGGTTTATTCGCTGCCCTATGAGCGTTGGTATCCTGCGTGTTATGAAAAGCTCGGCGGCGTGCCGGGCATTTCGGAGGTGCAGTTTTCCATCACGCATAACCGCGGCTGCTTCGGCGCATGCAACTTCTGTTCGCTTGCGTTTCATCAGGGCAGAGCCGTTACCGTGCGCAGCGAGGAAAGCGTGCTTGCCGAAGCAAAAAGCTTTTTGCGTGACAAGCGCTTTAAGGGCTACATCAGCGACGTCGGCGGTCCCACGGCGAATTTTCGCCTTCCGTCATGCGAAAAGCAGAAAAAGCTCGGACTTTGTAAGGGCAGAAAATGCCTGGCGCCCACGCCGTGTCCGAACATGCAGGTCAGCCACGAGGAATACCTCGGCTTGCTGAGAAAACTTCGCAGGCTCGACGGAATCAAAAAGGTATTTATCCGCAGCGGCATCCGATTTGACTATTTGATGGAAGACGAAAGCGACGAGTTCTTTGAGGAGCTGGTTCGCCACCATATCAGCGGTCAGTTGCGCGTTGCGCCCGAGCATTGCTCGGCGGCGGTGCTTGACAAAATGGGTAAGCCGCATATCGAAGCATACAAAAAATTCTGCGATAAATTTTATGCGCTCACGCAAAATGAAAACAAGGATCAGTACGTTGTGCCGTATCTTATGAGCTCACACCCCGGCTCAACGCTCAAAGACGCAGTGGAGCTGGCGCTGTTCTGCAAGCGGCAGAATATCCACCCCAAACAGGTGCAGGATTTTTATCCAACCCCGGGCACGATTTCTACGGCGATGTTTTATACGGAGCTCGATCCGTATACGCTCGAAAAGGTCTATGTTCCCAAAACAGAAAACGAAAAAGCCCTGCAGCGCGCCTTGCTGCAATATTTCATTCCCGAAAACAAGCCAAAGGTGATTAAGGCGCTCGTCGCCGCCGGCAGGCGCGACCTCATCGGCAACGGCAAAAACTGTCTGGTCACGCCTCTGCCCGGTCAGTCGGCCTCAAAACCGAAGAACAAAGGGAAGAATAAGTATTCACGCTATTCGCGCAAAAAGAAGTAATTTGGCTTGCCGCGTGCGGCGTGCCGCTGCAAAAAATACTTGACCTTATTACAAAAAAAGATTATACTATACACAGTATATTGTCAATATATACAACTAAGCATTGAAAGGATTAGATAGATGGGAGTTTATGAAGAACTTGTTGCGAGAGGATTAATCGCGCAGGTGACGGACGAAGAGGAAATCAGAGAGCTTGTCAACAGCGGAAAGGCGGTTTTCTACATCGGCTTTGATCCCACGGCGGACAGTCTGCATGTAGGTCACTTTATGGCGCTGTGCCTGATGAAGCGCTTGCAGATGGCGGGCAATAAGCCCATTGCTCTGCTCGGCGGCGGCACAGGCATGATCGGCGACCCCTCGGGCAGAACCGACATGCGTCAAATGCTGACCAAGGAAACCATCCAACACAACGTTAACTGCTTTAAGGAGCAGATGAGCAAGTTCATTGATTTTTCAGACGGAAAGGCATTAATGGTTGACAACGCCGAATGGCTGCTCGACCTCAATTATGTTGAGCTTCTCCGCGAGGTAGGCGCGTGCTTCAGCGTTAACAGAATGCTTAGCGCCGAGTGCTATAAGCAGAGAATGGAAAGAGGACTGAGCTTCCTCGAGTTCAACTATATGATTATGCAGTCCTATGACTTCTATGCTCTCTATCAGCGATACGGCTGCAATATGCAGTTCGGCGGCGACGACCAGTGGAGCAACATGCTCGGCGGCACCGAGTTAATCCGCCGCAAGCTGGGCAAGGACGCTTACGCCATGACCATCAATTTGCTGCTCAATTCCGAGGGCAAAAAGATGGGCAAAACCCAGTCGGGAGCGGTTTGGCTTTCCGCCGAAAAAACTTCACCCTATGATTTCTATCAGTACTGGAGAAATATCGACGACGCGGATGTTGTAAAATGTTTGAAAATGCTGACCTTCCTGCCGCTTGATGAAATCGACGAGTTGGCAAAGCTTGAGGGCAGCGAAATCAACAAAGCAAAAGAGATTCTCGCTTATGAACTGACGCAGATGATTCACGGCAAGGACGAGGCGGACAAGGCGCAGGAGGCGGCGCGCGCGCTGTTTGGCAGCAAGCAGAACACCGACAACATGCCCTCCACCGCTTTGACAGACGGCGACTTTACTGACGGCAGCGTTGCGATTCTTGACTTGCTTTCAAAGTGCGGTCTGATTCCCTCCAAAAAAGAGGGCAGACGTTTAATTGAGCAGGGCGGCATTTCCGTAGACGACGAAAAAATCACCGACGTTTTCGCAGCCGTTTCCAAAACAGCGTTTGAAAAAGGTCACGTCATCATCAAAAAGGGCAAAAAGACCTTCCACAAAGCAACTTTATCATAGTCTTTAAGCAGTTTTGTCTGCTGAAATATTGCAAAATAAGGAAAGAAGGAACAATCAAATGAAAATTGTAAAGGAATTCAAGGAATTCATTATGCGCGGCAACGTCATGGATTTGGCAGTCGGCGTTATCATCGGCGGCGCATTTGGCGCTATCGTCACTTCCTTGACCGAAGACATCATCTCGCCTGTACTCGGCATTTTCGGCGGTCTGGATTTCAGCGATTTAGTTGCCAATGTTAACGGTGCCGAAATCCGCTACGGCGCGTTCATCACCGCAATCATCAACTTCCTGATTATGGCGCTGATTATCTTCCTGATGGTCAAGGGTATCAACAAGGTTATGTCTCTCGGCAAGAAAAAGGAGGAGGAAGAGGCTCCCACCACCAAGGAGTGCCCCTGCTGCTTCACCGAAATCGACATTCGTGCTATCCGTTGCCCCCACTGCACCAGCGAAATTCCCGAAACCCCTGCGGAGTAAATTCAGTTTAATCGACTACATAAAAGGTGTTCCGTTCGGAGCACCTTTTTTATATATAAAAAATAGCGACCGCTTTTTTGCAAACGGTCGCTTTAATCTTTTTCATAGATAATAATATCTTCAACTCTGCAATTTAAAATCCTGCATAAATCATCAATTTTCATGGTGCTTATGCCTTTGTTTTTACGCAGGCGGTCAATCGTAGAACTGCTGATATTGTGCTTATGAATAAGGGTATAGGTGCTTTCTCCACTTTTTTCCAAGGTTTCCCAAAACGGCGTATATTTAATCATTTCATCACCCAATTTTAGTTTACCCTGTTTTTAACACTTGACAATGGTCGAAATTAAGACTATAATAGTGCCGATAGAAAAGGAGGAAAAATATGAAAAAATTAACATCTATCATCTTAGCGGCGTTACTTTCCGCCACTGCGCTTTGTGCTTGTTCACAAGGCACCCAATCCGTACCTGACATTACCGAAACGCAAGAGGAAACAGAAGCAGAGCTGACAACTGTTGAGGAAACAACAGAAGCAGAACCCACTACCGAGACAGTAACTGAAGCGGCGCCTCTCACGGAGGAGGAATTGGCGCCAGCTGATATTTTAACCTACACAGTTGAAGTCAACGGTAAAACCCTCAGCATTCCGTTTGATTATGATGAATTGGTTGAGTTGGGATTCTCACTGAAAGAGGACGACGAGCTTAAGGCACAGTCCTACACCATCGGTGTATATCCCGAGAATGCCGACGGAAAGTTTATTAATGTTCAGTTTTTAAATTCTACCGATGAACCCAAAAAATACTCGCAATGTCAAATCGGCATGATTGAGTTTCGGGTTGAGCATGGCTTGAATGTTGTCCTGCCGGGCGGCTTACCCTTTGACGGACGCGCTTCCGCCGATGATATCATCAAAAAGTATGGCGAACCGAAAAACACCATCGAAGGAAAGGGCTATAAAATTCTTGAATACGGCGTAGGTTTTTCCAAGGTTGAATTTAATATTCATGATGACGCTAATCTCAAATACACCGATACCGTTAAAATTCAAAACTTAAACAACTGATGATTCCAATCAAAAAAAGCGCCCGGTCAAACGGACGCTTTTATTTGTGCTTTACTAAACAATAAAGAAGAACACCCAGCCTGCCAGAACACTAATCGCCGTGCCTGCCACAACGTCATGCACATAATGCGCGCCTGCCATAATTCGCGACGCCTCAATCAGCAGCGCTATGACCATGGCGGCAATTCCCAGCGGCACATTGACATACAAAAACGCCATTGCAATAATAAACGCGCTCGCTGTGTGCCGGCTCGGAAAGCTTTTGCCTTTGGTATCCTTGCGGAACACCGAGGGCATGCCATAGCGTTCATACGGCCGCGGTTCGTTCACAACCACACGCAGCAGCGACACGCCGATAAAAACACCCAGCGGCACCAAAATCAACCGAAGCAGTGCGTCACGCCTCTCAACAAACGCGTAAACGAGCAGAGCGGGATAGGCGACAAACATGACAATCGGTAATAATTTATAAACAAAATGAAGTGTATACCGCGCGGTTTGGTTTTTGGAAAAAAACCGCACATAGGATTCAAAAATCTTCCGGTTCATGGGTTCCTCTGTTCTTCAAAGATTTACTCTATTTTATCATATTTATCCCTCTATTTCAACCTTGTATTTTTCAAACCAATAGTCCAGCTCAATAATATACGCCAAAATCTGCGGCGCCTTCATCAGCTGACCGTACCACGGCTCTGTGATAGCGTCGGGATTTTCAATGATACGCTCAACGGCTTGCTTGTTCAGCAGTTCGGTGAGTGTATTTTTCTTATTAAGAATTATTCTTACGCGCCGCGCGCACTCCTCAAAATATACGGGGTTATGTGTTTTAGGGTAAGGGCTCTTTTTCCGCCATGCAATTTCTTCGGGCAAAATATCCTCAAACGCCTTGCGCACAATGCCTTTTTCTCTGCCGCCCCATGCCTTCAGCTCCCAAGGCATATTGTAAGCGTATTCCACCAGGCGGTAGTCGCAAAACGGCACGCGCACCTCCAGACCGTTATACATTGAGCATCTGTCTTTGCGCTCGAGCAAGCACTGCATAAACCAATAAAAATTGAGAAAAAACATCTCGCGCATACGTGCGTTTTCCTTGCTGTCGGACGGCAGCTTCGGCGCCTGCTGAATCGTATCCAAATAGCGCTGACGCACGTATTCTTCGCCGTTTTTCAATATGCCGTCCTTTAAAATAAAGCGGCGAATCTCTTGACTGCGCGACCACGGAAAGCAGTCCTCAAACAAAATGTCGCGGTTGAAATACCACGGATAGCCGCCGAACAGCTCGTCGGCACATTCGCCCGACAGTGCCACGGTGTAGTCCTTTTTTATTTCGCGGCAGAACAGCAGCAGCGACGAGTCCACGTCTACGTATCCCGGCAAATCACGCGCATCTACGCTGTCATACAGCGCGTCAACCAACAGCAAATTGTCAAGCACCACTTCGCTGTGCCTTGTGCCGGCGTTTTTAGACATTAGTTTAATATATTCATAATCGCGGTTTGGCTGAAACTTACTGGTTTGAAAATACTTTGCGTTGTCGCGGTATTCCACCGAGTAGGTGTTCGGCTTGCCTAGCTTGTGCTCGCGATTATATAATGACGCCACCTTGACAATAACACTGCTGTCCAATCCGCCCGACAACAGCATGCACAGCGGCATATCGCTGACAAGCTGACGTTCCACTGCGTCGGTCAGCAGCCACCGCGTCTTTTCAATGGTGTCCTTTTCGCTGTCGGTGTGCTCGCGTGCCTCAATGGAAAAATAGGTTTTGCGTGTAAACCGGCCGTTTTTATACACAGCGCATTCACCCGGATTCAGCTCAAACACACCTTTAAACACGCCAAAGCCCGGCGTGCGCGCAGGCCCCAAAAAAAAGATTTCATTTAATCCCTGTTCGTCAATCCTCGGCTTTACGATGCCGCTTGCAAGGAGCGCTTTTATCTCGGAGCCGAACAGCAGGCCGCCGTTGTATTCATAATAAAACAGCGGCTTTACACCGATTTTGTCACGGCATAAAAACAGACTGCGTTCCTTGGTGTTGAATACCGCGAAAGCAAAAATGCCGTTGAGCTTTTCGCCGCAATTCGTGCCGTATTTGATGTAAGTTTTCAACACGACCTCGGTGTCGCTGTGTCCGCGAAAGTGAAAGCCGTCCGCGCGCAGCTCCTCGCGCAGCGCCGCGCTGTTATACAGCTCGCCGTTATAAACAATGACGTAGGTTGCGTCGCCGTGCCGCGCCGCCATTGGCTGTTTGCCGTTTTCACGGTCAATAACCACCAGCCGGCGGTGAATCAGCGCCGTGTCGCCGTTGATGTAAATGCCGTTTTCATCAGGGCCGCGCCGCGTCAGTGTTTCCGACATCGCCTTCAGCGTTTCGTTACGCTCCACCATTTGGCTGTTTGTTTCCATCCATCCTGCGATTCCGCACATAAAAAAACCTCCGTTTATTTGATTCGATGATAATGCTGTTTGACGGATACTAAAAAGCATACCGTCACTCCCACCAGCACTGCGCATGATAATGCGCTGCCGCCGAAAAACGCAGTGCTTTCTGTTTTTGCTGTTGAAAAAACCGCCGTTTCCTGCGGAAATAGTTTTAACCCGAGCACCGTTAATCCTGCGGTCAATGCGCCTTGTATTATTCTAAAAAGAAAAAATAGCCACTTGTTAACCGGGATTTTTCCCAAGGCGGCAAAAATTTGAAAATGCACGCACACTCCGCCAAAGCCTACTGCGAACGCCACCCATGTCACCGGGCAATCCGCCGACAGCTTTGTAACCGCCGTGCAAACCTCCAGCAGGGCATAGGCAGCGTTTTGCAGGCGGATATCAGGAATCATCTGCGGCAAAATTCCCGTCAACGCCGAAAACAGCAAAACAAACGCGCAAATCGCCGCCATGCCTTTGCCTGCCTCGTAAACCGACTCCACCAAAGCGTCGCCGAATGTCAGCTGAAGTCGATTTAATTCAGATTCAGAATGAATCGGCAATTTTTCTTTGTCAATGACTTTCGTTATTATCCCTGACAAAAGCACCGACATCACCTGCGCGGTAAACAGAATGAACCCGATTGCAATATTTTCATAAACCGCCGTCCCCACAAAGCTAATCACAAAGCCCGGTCCTGCGCAAACGCAAAACAGCGCCGCACGTTTTGCTTCCTGTTCCGTAATCGCCTTTTGCTTCAATAGGCTCGCAATTCCGTTTGCGCCCACGGGATAACCGCCCAGCAGTGCCATCAATATCACCGGCGCAAAGCTGCCGCTCAGCCCAAACGCTGTCTTTGTAACGCGGTTCAGCCGACTGCCGATTTGCATGCACAAACCGCTTTTGACAAACAAATTCGTCAGTGCCATCATCGGAAACAGCGACGGCACCAGCACATTTAAGCACATTTTCACACCCGACGCCGCCCCCTCGCGGCTGGCTTGCGAGAACGCAACCGGCAGCAAACAGGCGGCGCCAATCAACAGCAGACGCGCCGCCGCCAACGGCCTGCGCAGTGACAGATTCAAATCATCATCTCCATTCACGATAATATTTATGCCGTTTTCGGAATAAATATTATCGAGGTGAACAGAATGGCAAAAGAAAAGGCGCGCATACCGCGTATGGAAATGGGCTTTGCGCCGTTGATTGACATGGTAGGCAACCGTCAGGTGACTGTGGAGGGGTCCACGGGAATACTGCTTTACGAATCCGAAAATATTAAAGTCAGCGCGGGCAGAATGATTCTCTCCTTTGGCGGACGCGGCCTTCGCCTGCGGTGCATTTCCGGCTCCTGCGTGGAAATCAGCGGTTTTATTTCTAAAATCGAATTTTTGACCTGAGGTGACAACATGCTGGTAACATTCATTCGGCTGCTCAAGGGCTATGTCCGCTTTCGTACCTCAGGAAAATCGCCTGAACGGTTTATGAACCTCTGCGCTCAGCGCGGCATTATTTTATGGAACGCCCAACCGACGGCACAGGGCCTTGAGGCGTGCGTTTCCGCCAAGGATTACAGGCAAATCCGACCCTCGGCTCGCAAAGCAAAAATCAAAACTAAAATGCTCAAAAAGCGCGGCATACCATTTGTAACGGCAAAATATAAGGGAAGAATCGGAATCCCCATCGGCATGGCGCTGGGGATTGCGCTGCTCATTTTGCTGTCGCAATTCATTTGGACGATTGATGTCGTGGGACTGAAAACGGTCAGCGAACAGCGCCTGCTCGATTTGCTTGTTGAAAGCGGCGTGAAAGCAGGCGCGTATAAATACCATGTTGACACCGGTCAGGCAAGGCGTGATATTTTGCTTGAGGTGGACGAAATCGGCTGGCTGAGCGTCAATATCACAGGCAGTCACGCCAATGTGGAGGTCAAAGAAAAAACGCAAAAGCCGCCGCTTGAGGATAATCCCTCGCCGTGCAACATTAAGGCGGCAAAGGACGGCGTGATTACCAAAATCACCGCAGGCGAGGGAATGGCGCAGGTACAAAAGGGCAGCGGCGTGGCAAAAGGGGACCTGCTCATCAGCGGCGTCAATCTCACTGCGCAAAATACTGTGCGCTACGTCCGCGCCAAAGGCGAGGTTTGGGCGGACATCATTTCCGAAAAAGTGTTGAGTATTGATAAACAGCTTCATTATAATTCTATATTAGAAAATAAATCCGAACGGCGCCGAATTCATTTCCTCGGTGCGCAGTTTCCGTGCTCGCTGTCGTTTCGTACATTTGAAAACACCGCCTATACCCAAGCCGACGATTCTTTCACCCTGAACGGCGTTGCTCTGCCGTTCGGGATTGTAACGGAAACGGCATGGGAGCTGTCGGACGAATCGGTAACGCTCAGCAGGGAACAGGCGCAAAGTATTTTTGATACATCATCCCTGCTGTATGAAATCTTTGAACACGGCGGCGGAAAACGCACAGGAAAGCAGTTCAAAATTGAAGAAACCGATAGCAGCTACATCTATCGAATCAACTATGTTTTCAACGAAAATATTGCCGAAAGTGTTGATTTCAACGTTGAAGAATAGTATACTTTATTCAGTGTTAAGAGTTTAGAGAGTAGAGTCAAATGCTCTCAAATCTTACGCATAGTATTCCTATCAAACGGAGAGTATTATGAGAATTCTGTGTATCGGCGATGTAGTAGGCGGTGTAGGCTGCCGCTTTTTGCGCGCAAAGCTGCCCGCATTAAAAAAAATAAAGGGCGTTGATTTGGTTATTTGCAACGGCGAAAACTCTGCCGACGGCAACGGAATAACTCCTGCTTCGGCGAAGTTTTTGTTTGACAGCGGCGTTGACGCCGTCACCCTCGGCAACCACGCTTTTCGCCGCAAGGAAGTTTTTGAGTATTTAGACGAAAATCCCTTCATTGCGCGTCCTGCCAATTTCCCCTCCGGCGCTACTCCCGGGCGCGGAATCATCAACCTCGACACCGGGCGGCGCATTGTCACCGTCATCAATTTGATGGGCAACATGTATCTCGACAGCGGCCTTGCCTGTGCCTTTGAAACGGTTGACGGCATGCTCAAACAAGCCGAGGGCAATATCATCATCGTTGACTTTCATGCCGAGGCCACCAGCGAAAAGCGCGCCATGGGCTATTATCTCGACGGCAAAGTCAGCGCTGTCTTTGGCACGCATACCCATGTGCAGACCTCCGACGCGCAGGTGCTTCCCAACGGCACAGGTTACATCACCGACGCCGGCATGACAGGCACCGTTCACTCGGTTTTGGGTGTTAAAACCGACATTATCATCAACAAATTCAAGACCAAGCTGCCCGCGCGCTTTGACCTTGCCGACGGGGACTGCAAGCTCGAATGCGTCCTGTTTGATGTCGACGACAGCACCGGAAAGTGCAAAAGTGCTGAAAGTATGCGCATTGAGTAACCAAAATTTTACCAATATCCACTTGAAATCAAACAAAAAAACCTGTATAATAAAGGTTAGTAATGTAAAAAATAACACCTTCGAAAACAAAGGATGTGCTTTCATGATTAACGGAGAGATTTTAAAGAATGCGATTATTTCGGGCGCGCACAATATCAGCGTGCAGAAAAATCACATCAACGACCTCAATATTTTCCCTGTTCCCGACGGCGATACCGGCACCAACATGTCCATGACCATCATGGCGGCAGCCAAGGCGCTTGAGGATTACGAGGGTACCAATGCCGGCGAGGTTGCCGAAATTGCCGCCAAGGCAATGCTCAGAGGCGCCAGAGGCAACTCGGGCGTTATCACCTCCATCCTGTTCCGCGGCTTCGGCCAGGGACTGAAGGAGATGGAAGAGGTCAACGGCAAAAACATCGCTGCCGCTTTGGGTATCGGCGTTGACGCAGCATACAAGGCGGTTGCAAAGCCCACCGAAGGCACCATCCTTACGGTTGCCAGAATGGCGTATGAAGCAGGCGTTGAGGCGTCTCGCGAAAATTCCGACCCCGTGTTTGTTTGGCAGGCAATTGTTGACAAGGCAAACGAAGCGCTCGCCATCACTCCCGAGCTGCTGCACGTGCTGAAAAAAGCCGGCGTAGTAGACGCAGGCGGCAAGGGCCTTTGCTCCATCTTTGAGGGTATGCTTTGCTTCATCAAGGACGGCGAGGTGGTTGAGTATGAGGAAACCCAGGCGCTCACCATGGAAACCTTTGACAGTGCCGCGGCGGAGTTTGACGACGACATCGAATTCACCTACTGCACAGAAATCATCGTCGGCAGAAATCCCGAGTGTGACCTTGAACCCGACGATTTGCGTTCCTTCCTCCAGACTATCGGCGACTGCGTTGTTATGGTCAACGACGAGGAAATCATCAAAATTCACGTTCACACCGAAACTCCGAACGTTGTTCTCGAAAAGGGCTTGCTCTACGGACAGCTTCTTGCCGTTAAGGTTGAGAACATGAAGGAACAGCACAAGAACGCGAAGAAAAACAATAAATCCACGAAAAAGAAGAAGAAAAAAGAAACGTTTCCTTTTGCTGAACCCACCGAGGGCTTCGGCTTTGTAGCGGTTGCGGCAGGCGACGGCTTAAAAACCCTGTTTCAGGATTTGGGTTGCTCCAACGTCGTATCCGGCGGTCAGAGCATGAACCCCAGCACCGACGACATTCTTGAGGCGGTTTTGGGCACTCCGGCGAAAACCGTTTTCGTTCTTCCCAATAATAAAAATATTATTCTCGCGGCCGAGCAAGTGATTCCGCTTGTAACTGACAGAAAGGTTGTCATCGTTCCCACCCGCACCATTCCGCAGGGTATGACCGCACTGCTCAACTTCGATCCCGAAATCTCTGCTGAAAGCAACGCACAGCTCATGCTTGACGCGGCGCACGGCGTCGGCACCGGTCTTGTCACCTTTGCGGCGCGCAACAGCGAGTTCGGCGGTAAGAAGATTAAAGAAGGCGACATCATCGCACTCGAAAACGGCAAGCTCACCATCACCGAGAAAAACGCCGTTAAGGCGCTTGTAAAGCTCGCCAAAGACATGGTAACCCGCGACACCTCTTTCATCACGCTCATTTACGGCGAGGATATTGAGGAAGAGGACGCTAACAAGGCTTACAACGAGCTGAACGACAAGTTCGGTTCGCGTGCCGACATTTCGCTTGTTAAGGGCGATCAGCCGGTTTACTACTTCATTCTCAGCATAGAATAAACTCAACTGCATAGGGCAGGGGCGCGCCCCTGCCTTTTTCACTCTATAAAAATGATTTTGTTCC